>JASFOV010000193.1:0-8036 GCA_050116355.1 Anaerolineae bacterium | reverse complement strand
CATTGGTGAAGGAACCAGCGAGATCCAGCGGCTGGTTATTGCCCGGCAGGTCCTGGGCAAACTGTAGATAGCTTCTCCAAATCGGAGGGAGACGCACGAAGAACAGCCGCCGATCCAGGCCCGCTCTCGCAGGACTGGTTCTTGAGTGGCTAGAGAAGCGGTGATGTTGGACGCGGCTATTCTTTCAAGATCGCCTTGGTGTAGACAAACCAGACGATGACGCAGGCAATAGCAGCCACGACCGTCACGATCAACGCCGCCTGTAGGGCCAGGCTGGCCGATCCGGTGAGCGGCCCGGTGAGCAGCCACACCACAAGAAAGACGGCGACGAAAGTCACGACGACCAACGAGAACATGCCATAGACTAGGAGGCGCTTGCCGCGCTCAGCCCGCTCCGGGGGGGAAACCTGTGTGCCAGTCATGTCTTCCTCCTTGGAATCAATATGGGGGATTCCAGTGAACTTGTTACCGCATGATCTTACCATATCGCGGAGGGAACCCAAATAGGCTTTTAGTACTATCAGGCGAGCAGTGGGCCAACATGCCAAGCCACCGGATCCTCTACGTCTGGTCCCACGGCCCCATCGAAGCGAAAGGGAACGATCTATGACCGACACACATCCTCTTGTCCAATTGGCGCGAAAGGCAGTTGAAGTCTATATCCGCGAAGGCCGGCAGATCGAGCCACCCCCGGATCTGACACCCGAGATGCAGCGACAGGCCGGTGCGTTTGTCACCATCCACCGTCACGACCAGCTTCGAGGCTGCATCGGTACCATCTTTCCCACCTGCCCTACCCTGGCCGAGGAGGTGATCCGCAACGCTGTCTCGGCCGCCACTCGGGATCCGCGCTTCACTCGGGTTCGGCGCGCCGAGCTGGACGATCTAGACATCAAAGTGGACGTACTCAGCGAGCCGGAACCGATAGACGACGAGTCCGAATTGGACCCCCAGCGCTATGGCCTGATTGTCCAGTCCATTGCAGAGCCCCAGAGGCGCGGGCTCCTTCTGCCGAACCTGGAGAATATTGATACCGTCGAGAAGCAGGTGTACTGGACTCGCCACCACAAAGCAGGGATCACCGATCCCAACGAACCGGTGCAGATGTACCGGTTCGAGGTCAAGCGCTATACGTAAGCAAACCGGCAGAGGGAACAAGCACCTACCACTGCCCCCACCGCCAGCGGCGTAGCTGGTGTATGCCGCTCAGAAGCGGTCCCCTGGCGCCGCTCAAGGACTCGGGACCGCTTCCAGGACCATCCCCGACCGAGCAGGCACGCGAACGCCCTCTATGCGTCCGTCGCCCACGGCATAAGTCACACCGTCCCAAACCCCGCGCAGGGATACGCCATCCGCCAGGTAACCGGTCACAGGCACAACGAGTGTGATTGGTTGCCGTCCGCGATTCAAGGCAACCACCAAGACTTCCTCACCCAGCTGCCGTCCATAGGCGACGACACCCCCTCCGGCAAAGAGCCAGGTGAAATCGCCACAGCGCAGCGCGGGATGGGCATGGCGCAACGCAACACAGCGCCGGACGAATGCATGCAGTTCTTGATTCCACTGGGCTCTGTCCCAGACAAAGCCTGCCCGGCATCCAGGATCGTGTCGCCCTTCCATGCCGATCTCATCGCCATAGTAGATACAGGGCGCGCCAGGATAGGTCATTTGGAAGAGGGTGGCCAATCGATAAGCCGAGTCATCGCCCCGGGCCAGAGTCCGGAAGCGAGGCGTATCGTGGCTCCCCAGAAGATTGAACTGGACCTCGTTCACTGCTGGATCATAGAGCCCCAGGATCCGTTGGATCTCGCCGGCAAAGCCCACGTCGTCCAGGGTATCGATGGTGTGGTACCCGCAGCGGGCCACCTCTTCACGCAGCAGATCGTCGCCGACGAAATAGCCCAAACAGGCCTTGGTGAACAGATAGTTCATCACGGCATCGAACTGATCGCCCCGCAGCCAGCGATCGGCCTCGGTCCAGATCTCCCCGACAATATAGGCCTCAGGGTTGATGGCCTTGACGCGCCGGCGAAACTCCCGCCAAAAGGCATCGTCATCGATGTCGGCGGGTACGTCGAGTCGCCAGCCATCTATGCCAAACTCGAGCCAGTGACAGGCCACATCCCATAGGAACTCGCGAACTGCAGGGGTATCCACATTGAACTCGGGCAGAGCGGGAAGCCCCCACCACGCCTGGTAGCCATGCTGGCCCGAGGGGGCATGATACGGCCGCAAAGGATGCTGATTCACGACGAACCAGTCCACATAGGGCGATTGGGCCCCATTTTCGACGATATGGTTGAACTGGAAGAAACTACGGCTGGCATGGTTAAAGACACCATCCAGAACAACACGTATCCCACGCTGGTGAGCCGCGTCCAGCAGGGTGCGCAATGCCTGATTGCCGCCCAAGATCGGGTCTATGTGGTAGTAGTCGTGGGTATGATAGCGGTGATTGGCCGTCGACTGAAAGACTGGGTTGAAATAGAGGGCCGTGATGCCTAGGTCCTGCAGGTAGGCCAGATGCTCAACCACGCCCAGGAGGTCGCCGCCCTTGAAACCATGCCCCGTTGGCGGGCTATCCCACGCTTCTAGGTTGTTCGGTTTGCGAACTTTTGGACTGTACGCAAAGCGATCGGGAAAGATCTGGTAGAATATAGCGTCTCGCACCCATTGGGGCGCATTGTTCGACATCATCGTCCCGTGCACTGCCTCCCTCATCAAGTCAGAGTTGCGGGTCGCGCTATTCTAGCACAGTCCCCTCGCCCCGTCAAAGCGGGTCGCCGGTCCTATCGTCAGCAGCTGAATTCGCCGCAATTTGCTAGCTCGATCTGGAACCGTTGACATCCCTCCAAAGCTAAGGTACAATCAGGTCGTGCAACTACGCTTTGCCCAAGGAGACATGATGTACGGTCGAGATCAAGCTCTAGAGCTCCTGCACAGGGTTCTGGCCCAGGTGGAAGCCGACGAGGCAGAAGCCACCTTACTCACAGAAGATCTGGCACTGACCCGGTTTGCCAACAGCGTCATTCACCAGAATGTAGCCAATCGCAATACCCGCCTGGCGGTCCGGGCCGTGGTCAATGGCAGCATAGGTCTAGCCCTGACGAACCGTCTGGATGCAGAAGGACAGCGGTGGGTAACCGGACAGGCACTCACCATCGCCCGGCTTGGAACGCCCGATCCGGACTACCCCGGCCTGCCAACCGGGGGGACCATACGTCCAGCAACAACCTATTTTGAGTCGACCGCGACCATGACCGCGCTTCAACGCGCCAAGGCGGTGCGTACCATTGTCGATGCCGCGGCCGGACAAGGCTTTTCGGCCACCGGCGCCTACCGGACAGAGGTGAGCGAACTGGCCATCGCCAACACCGCAGGGGCGACCGCGTATACCCCACTGACCCTGGCCGCCTTGCGGACGGTCGTGGACGCCAATCCGCCACAAGGAGTAGGATTCCTGACCGGTTATGCAGATGCGATCAGCCGGGATGCCGATCAGATCGAAGTGGAGGCCATTGCTGAGCGCGCCGTGGCCAAATGCGCCCAAAACCGCGATCCTCAGCCACTTACCCCGGGCGCCTACCAAACCGTCCTGGAAGAGATCGCAGTAGCCGATCTTCTCCGGTTCTTGGCCCGCCTGGGGCTGAGCGCCGAAGCGGTCCAAGAAGGCCGCAGCTTTGCCGCAGGCAAAATGGACCAACGTGTCTGTGGTGAGAACCTGAGCCTATGGGATGACGCGGCCGATCCCCGGGGGTTGGCCCTGCCCTTCGATTGGGAAGGGGTACCGGCCCAGAGGCTATCCTTGATCGAAGCGGGGATTCTGCGCGGTCTAGCCCACGATACACGGTCGGCCGCCCGGGAAGGCAGGGCGTCTACGGGACATGCCACATCTCGCCTGGCAGGATTCGGCCCTCACTGGCCGGCACCAACGCATCTATTCATCGCACCTGGGCAAACGCCCCGGCAGGAACTGGTAGCTGGCATGGAACGCGGGGTTTTGGTCACGCGCTTTCACTACACCCACTGTCCCGATCCACAGCGGGTCGTTGCCACCGGCACCACCCGAGACGGGACCTTCTGGGTGGAAAATGGTCAGATCGTGGGCGCACTGCGCAACCTCCGGTTCACCCAGAATGTGCTCGAGACATTCTCCCATATCGAAGCGCTGAGCGATCGCCCCGAGCTACACCTTGATTGGTGGGGCAGCGCCGCGCATCACGTACCCGCCATGCGCGTCCACGGTTTTGAGTTCACCGGAACAACCGAGTATTGAGGCAGTCGGCTCACATAAAAAGCAAACACCGCGGCTCGAGCCGCGGTGCGTGCGCACAGATGATCTTCAGGTGGGGTCAGGGCTCACTCTGAGAACAGCCCCGTGATAAGAAATCCCTGGCCTCCGAGGACATCGGCAATGTACCCGACTATGAGGGCCTGTTCACTGGCACCGCTGCCCCGGCTCCAGCCAATCGTGCTAAAGACATCGCTTTCGTTGCTCAGGTTCTGCTCCAAGACCCACTCCTCACCGGCAATCTGGTTCTGATAGAATGCCTTCACATCGGTCCAAGCTGCCCCCTCTGGCAACCTGTAGAGGTTGATCTCAACGCCGACGCCTTCATCGCCCGCTGACTCTTGGATGATCTCGGCCAGCTGGTCGACCATCTCGTTCTCGCCATGCGCTATCGCGTCAGCCCCCGGATAGACGGGGATACTGCTGGCCGGGACCGGTTCGGTACCACAGCCTGCCAGCAAGACCGACACCAGAACCACGAGCAGCAGAACCCGTTCGTTCGTCACCATCGGTTTCCTCCTATCATTGCGGGCGGGACCAGGCGTTTCCCCCCCCGCCCTCGTGCAGACGGACTGAGTATATCAGAAGTGTCAGGACCTGTCAAAGGACTTGGTCTCTTGCCAGCGCTGCACGAGGAGCCGATGCGTGTCGAATGCAAGTTCGGCCAAGGCAGGCAACTCGGCTGCCGGGAAGAAACGTGCGACCCGGGCATCATCGGCCGCCTGCAGCTGGCCGCCCACCACACGAGCGTGGTAGGTAATGTTGATTCCCGGCCCCCGATAATCATCGGCATAGTGGCGCACCTCCAACAGATCCTGGATCTGCACTTCGAGCCCCGTCTCTTCCCGGCACTCGCGGATGGCTGCCGTCTCTGGCGACTCGTCCCACTCCACAAAACCGGAGGGCAAGGCCCACTTGCCCAAACCCGGCTCAATATCCCGCTGGATCAAGAGCAACTGGCGATCGTGCTCCACTTGGAGTGAGACGCCGACTTTGAGCTCACGGAACTGGACAAAACCGCAACTGTCACAGAAGAGACGGATCCGTCCAAACGCTTGGCGCTCCTCCAAAGGGTACGTACAGTGAGGGCAGAAGCGCATCGGCATGCCCGGCTGCCAGCGGTCGAGAGCCCGTGCCCGCCAGGCCTCAATGGCCTGATCGTGCCCCCCGCCACAGAGCAATGCCGGCAACTGGTCGGGCGCAAAGAATTGGACAGCCACGGTCTCCTGTCCATCCGGCCGCAATCTGCCGCCTATGACCTGAGCCTCATACACCAACAGCAAACCATTGCCCCGTGGATCATCGTCAAAGAAGTAGGCACCCGCCAAGCGCCCGACCTCCACCTCCAGCCCGGTTTCCTCCACAGCTTCGCGGGCGGCCGTCAGCGGTGGTGGCTCGTCATGCTCGCAGTAGCCAGCCGGTAGGTTCCAAGCGCCTGGGAATGCGAGACTGCCCGTGTGGCGCTGTCCCAACAGAAGTCGGCCGTCGTCCTCCACCAGCGCAGCGGCGCCTACCTTGAGCTGGCGATAGGCTACCCTGCCACACGAGGGGCAAACCTTGCGTGGTGAACCGTCGATTTGGCGTTCAACGAGTTGGGTCCCACAGTGGGAGCAATGCAAACTAGCCTCCTGCAAGCCACTGGACCACCGCCATTGCCCCTCCCGAGACGAACGGTATCCACACATTGTCATCCGGCGGTGGGGACCACCGCTCCACCAGGGTGGCCACAACCGCTCCGACCACGACCGCCCAAGGGGTTAGACCGCCCAAGGCAATCCCTGCGGCGCCAGCGATGAAGCAGGCGGCCAGGCACCCGGCGCTACCGGCCACTGTCTTGCGCTTCCCGCTGCGTCCCAACGTGCGCCCCGCCAGCTCAGCCGCCGGATCGCCCCACGCTAAGAAGAGGACAGAAGTGCCGCCGACATCCCGGCCCCAAAGGGCAAAGGTTGCGGCCATACCCACAGAGTACCACGTCGAGCCGAGTACGCGCCGGTCCTCCCAGCTGCGGAAGGTGGTGGGTAGCAGGCTCCACAATAGGCGGTTGATTCCCGGCCACCAGCGACGGGCGACTTCGATCAGAATCGAAGCCAGCAGCAGCATGCCGACTAACCCCAGCGCAGCAGGATAGGAGATCCGCCACCCGACGACGGGAACGGTACTGAGGGCAACGTGGATCAGTTTGCGTACGACGCTTGGCTGCCTTGCCGGCACATCCTGGCGCTCAGCCATCGGAGAGATACCAGGTCATGAGGCTAGTCTGTCAGCGCGTGAGGGCGAGCACCGCATAGCCCAACACACTCTCTGCCAGCTCATCCACAGGCAGTCTCTCCTGGACAGTATGGACTACGGTATCGTCTCCTGGTCCAAAGCCAAGCACGGTGGCGCCAGCGGCGGCAAAATGGCCTCCATCGGTGGCAAACCGCCAGATATCCACATCGATGTCGCGCTTCAGAGCCGCTGCCAAACTTGCCTGCGCCTGAGACAACCAGGGATGACTGGCCGGCGTGGTGAACGAAGGAAAGGTATCGGGGTACTCCATCTTGAAACCGGTGTAGGTCACCAGCTCCTTTCTTGCCACTTCGATGCGCCCCTGGCATTCCGGTTCCAGGCTGCTGGCCATCAGGTGCTCCAACTTGCTAGCGATCTCCTGGACTTGTTCCATGGGAATGTTGCGCCAGTCAAGCACCAAGCGCAACGCTGACGGAGTGATGTTGGCGCTTTCGGGTTCGCTGGTCACACGCGTCGGCGCTACCGTGGAACTCCCATAGGCCGGATCGGACGCCATGGGGATCGTGCGCAGGCCGCCCACGAAGCGGGCCAGAGAGAAGTGAGGATTGATCCCCAAGTCTGGCATGGAGGCGTGGACCGCTCGCCCTTCGAAATGAGCCTTGAGTTCCACACGACCGCGGTGACCACGACGCAAGTGGTTGTGGCTGGCTTCGCCGATGACCGCCCGATCGACAGGCAGTGTCCGCGCCAGATGCCGTGCTCCCAGGCCGCCAACCTCTTCCTGGACCACCCCACTCACGTACAAGTCGCCGGGCAAAACCGCGCCCAGTCGCTTGATGACACCCCCAGCATAGACCATCGCCGCTAGCGCGCCTTTCATATCAGCGGCACCGCGTCCCCATAACTCGTTGTCATGGATCTCGGCGCCAAACGGAGCATAGCGCCACTGAGCCGGGTCGCCAGCGTCGACATGATCCATATGGCCGTTTAGCATGAGCGACGGGCCGGGCCCACCGGAGATATGGCCTATGACGTTTCCCGCTTCATCGATCCAGACCCGATCGTAGCCCAGCTTATCCATCTCGGCCTGCAGAAGAGCCGCCAGTTGGTTCTCTCCTCCGGACAGGCTCGGCGTTTGGACCAGCTTCTGGGCAAAGGCGATCAACTCACTGCGACAATTCTGCACTAGCTCCCCAAGTTCTGCAATCTTCACGTTATATCTCCTCCACATTCGTTTTATGGTGAACATCTATGCTGCCTAGCACCTGACACGGATACCCGGAGCCGGGAAGGAACATGGGCTCTCACCGGTCCTGGATCCGCTGTTTGAGCACCAGAGCCACATAACGCGGCAGTACGGATTGGCGGCGCCAGCGCCATGGCTCACGAGCCAGGCGGTGCAGCCATTCCAGTCCCATGCGCCGCATCCATGGCGGTGCTCGCTGGGTGACTCCGGCGACAAAATCAAAAGAGCCGCCGACGCCCACCATCACGGGCACGCCCAGGCGCTCCCGAT
>JASFOV010000192.1:0-8083 GCA_050116355.1 Anaerolineae bacterium | reverse complement strand
GGGCCGGGTCCATCGGCGCGCCTCCAAGTCGGAAGTGCGCGAGATCGGCGACCTGGTGACCCACAGCCTGGTGGGCGACGTGGGCCAGATGGCGGTGGACCAGGTGTCGTACATCCGCAGCGAGCTAACGCCCCAGGGTGCGGTGTACACCACCCTCCTGGCGGCCACGCTGCAGGGAGCGTAGGACAGCGTGGCGACCAAGGTCATCGCCGTCATCGGGCCGGCGAACTGCGACGGATCCACGGCGGCCCAGGCGCGGGCGGTGGGGCGCGAGATCGCCCGCCGTGGCGCGCTGCTGGTCTGTGGCGGGCGGGGCGGGGTGATGGCCGCCGCCTGCCAGGGAGCCAAGGAGGCGGGCGGTATGACCATTGGCATCCTGCCCGGAACCGATCGCCGTGAGGCGAACCCCTTTGTCGACGTACCCATTGTCACCGGTCTGGGCGAGGCGCGCAACGCCATCGTGGTCCGGACAGCGGATGCGGTCATTGCCGTCCGCGGCGGCTATGGCACGCTGTCCGAGATCGGCCTGGCGCTCAAAATGGGCCGGCCGGTGGTCGGACTGGGTACTTGGGCATTGGCCTCGGGCGGAGAGGGGGTCGATCCGGTTGTGCGGGCTAGCACCCCGCAGCAGGCGGTCGATCTGGCATTCGCAGGAGCCGCGGGCTAGCAGGAGAGGAGGAGGGGGATGGATAGCCGTCCGAGGCGCTTTGGGAAACTGCGACTGCTGGCCGGCAACGCCAATCCGGTGCTGGCGCAAAAGATCGCGGGTGAGTTGGGCCAGTCCCTGGAGACGACCCAGGTGGGTCGCTTTGACGATGGCGAGATCCACGTCGATTGGGACTGCGTGCTGCGCGGCACCGATGTATTTATTATTCAGCCCATCTGCCAGACCCACAAGAGCCCGGTGAGGCGTCCCTGCCTGTCGGATGGGGCGCCGGCCGGGATGGCCAAAGATGTCTGTACCTACCAGTCGATCAACGACAATTTGGTCGAGCTATTGGTCATGATCGATGCCGCGCGCCGGGCTTCGGCCGGGCGCATCACCGCCGTGGTGCCCTATATGGCCTATGCCAAGCAGGAAAAGAAAAAGCGGGGGCACGAGCCGATCACGGCCAAGCTGGTGGCCAACCTGCTCACCACGGCCGGCGTCGACCGCCTGTTGACCGTGGACCTGCACACCCCGGCCATCGAGGGCTTTTTCGATATCCCGGTCGATCACCTGCGCATGGCCTTTATGATGGGCGCCTACTACCGGCGGCGGTTGGATGAGCAACGGGCGGTGATCGTGTCCCCCGACGCGGGAGGTGTGGCGCGGGCCACCGAGTTTCGCGATTGTTTCAAGGCCGGGCAGCAACACATGATCGATGGTGATGAAATGGCCATCGCCTTCAAGCGCCGCACGCGCCAGGGCCAGCCATCGCTCATTGAGATGGTCGGCGCCGTCCAAGGCCGGCCGGCTGTGATCTACGACGATATGATCCAGTCGGGCGGGACGTTGTTGCAGGTGGTCGAGCGGCTGCTGGAGCGCGGGGCCAGCGAAGTCCATGCCGCGGCGGTCCATGCCGATTTTACACCGGGCGCGGTCGAACGGTTGCGGGCCTCCAAACTCGAGTCGATGGTCCTGTCTGATACCACATCCAGCGCGCTGGATGTGGTTGGGGACAACATCGAGATCGTCTCGGCGGCCCGCATCCTGGCCCAAGCCATCTGGCGCATTCACACCCAGCAGAGTGTGGGCTGGATCTTTCGCACGCTGCGGGCCGAGGGCGAACTGCCGCCGGTGGAGCGGGGTGCGTGAGGGTCTTGCGCTTGTGGACAGGGTGTGACGGTGCTGCTGGCCGCCCACCCACCCTGATCGCGGGACACGCGGGCTCGCAGCGAGCGCTTGCTGCGCCTACTCTTCTTCTGCCGGCGCCGGGATCGAGCGCCATAGGGACAGCAATACCCGCAGGATGAGGAACAGGCCGCCCACCAGGGCAACGGTCAACGCCGCCGTGGCGGCCAGACCGAGGAGTTGGGCGTTGATCTGACCCGGCCAGTCCGGCGCCAGGCCGGGAGCGGGCGTAAAGCCGGTCACGCCCTGACCATTCACACCCAGGTAGCTCTCGACACCGATGCCGTTCCAACCTTGGCCGGTGAGACCATCGCCAAACACGCCTACTGCTAGCACGCCCAGCGCACCGCCCAACAGACCGATGGGTACCGAGCCGGTGGGGTCCTCGATGCGCAGGACATAGTGCACCACAAAGGTCAGCAGCGGTACCAGCAGACCGGCCGTCGCGCCTAGCGCGAACGCGGCCCAGGGCGGGACAAAGGTCGCAGCGGCGGCGACGCTCAAGGTGGCGGCGGCTGCGCCCCGGGCGGCCATGAGCGAATCGGCGGCGCCGGTGGTGAACCAGGTGTAGAGACAGGGCACCAACGTGCCGGCTGTTGCCGCCAGGATGAGGTTCACGGCCAGGCGCGCGGTGAGCACGCCGGCTTGGGAATGGATGGGATTGGCTCCGGCCAGCACGATGGCGCCGATAGCGACCAAGATGGCGCCCAGCGTGGCCAGGACCGGCAGGTGGACGGAGGGCAGTTCGGCCTGTTCGTTCTGGGCCAAGGGGGGTAGGCGGCGGCCAAAGAACAGGACACCGAGCAGGGCGGCCAGGCCACCGATCCAGGCGGCCGTGCTGAGCCCGGTGAGGTCGACATAACCATGGCCCAGGCCCAAGGTGTCACCGGTGTACATCAGCCACCCGCCGCCCGAGAACCAGTTGGCGGCGACCGGATACACCAAGGCGGACACCAACAGGCCACCCAAGGCCGCCATCCAGCCCGGCATTCGCTCGTGGAGCGAGAGCAGAGGCAACAGCGTGGCCACAGCCAGCGGTGGTAGGTAGGCGACAAAGAGGGTGAGCGCGGCCGGTGTCGCGGCTTCTTTGCTCAGAAAAAAGCCGCGCAGGCCCATCGCGCCCCATTCCAGATTCAGGGGTGAGGCCCATTCCCATAGCAGGCCTTCCAGGCCCGGCAGGTCGCTGACCAGACCGACGCCGCCCATGTGAAAGGCGAACCCGACGGCCCAGTAGCTGGCGACGGCCAGCGCCAATGCACCCAGACCGGCGACCGCTGACTTGGCCGGGCGGCGGCCCTTCAGGCCGCTGCCCAGGATGAGGATCAGCCCGGCGGGCAACAACAGGGCGACCGTGGCAAAGATGGCGTTCAATACGAGAGATGAAGAGTTGTCCATAACATTCATTGCCGATTCGATGCTTGGTACGCTGGCCAAATGGCTGCGCATTCTAGGCTACGACACACACTACGATCCAACCTTGGACGATCACCAACTCGTGCGCCTGGCTCGCGCCGAGGACCGGGTGCTGCTCACCCGCGACCACGAGCTGTCCCGCCGGCGCGGCGTGCGTGCTCTGCTCATCGCCAGCCAGGAGCTGGAGGCTCAACTCCAGCAGGTCGTGTCCGATCTAGCGCTGGATCCCGACCACTCCTTCTCCCGCTGTCCAGTTTGCAACGAGGCGCTAGAGCGGTTAGAATATGAACAGGCCCGGGCCCGGGTTCCGGCCTACGTGGCACGGACACAGCGTTCGTTCAAAATCTGCCCGGTGTGCCAGCGCATCTATTGGCGCGGCACCCACTGGCAGCGCATGGACAAACGCCTGGCCCGGTTGCGCTCCGGTGACACCCCGGCGGAGACCGGCGGGGATGCCAACACAAATCCAACGGTACGGAGGTGAAATCCTGGAAACAACTGAACTTGCTCGCCAGATTGTAGATGCTGTGGCCGAACGTCTCGGCTCAGACATCGTCCTGCTCGACATGCAGGAGGTCTCTCTGCTGGCCGACTACTTTGTCCTGTGCAATGCAGAGAGCTCGCCTCAATTTCGGGCCATCCTCGACGAAGTGAACAAGCAAGCCAAGGCGGCTGGCGGCCGCCTCTTGCACGTCGAGGGGGACGCTGCATCCGGCTGGTTGCTGCTAGACTATGGTGCGGTGGTCGTCCACATCTTTGATCCAGATCTGCGATCGTACTACAACCTGGAAGGGTTGTGGAAAGACGCACGCCTGGTGGTCCGCATCCAATGAACGCGGAACGTCGCCTATTATACTAGACCCGCGCCGAACTGGCAAGCGCGTGCCGGGCGCGGATCGCGATCAATTCTGGTTTGGCCGGGCCCCTCGGCATCTGAGGGAGATAAGTCACAGGAGGAAAAGGAATATGAACGATCTGTTGGACTTGATGCAGTCACGGCGCAGTATACGCAAGTTCACGGACGAGCCGGTAACGGATGGGCAAGTGGAAACCATGCTCCAGGCAGCCATGGCCGCCCCCTCGGCCCAGGACCTGCGGCCCTGGCACTTTGTCGTCATCCGCCAGCGCCAGGTCCTGGACGAAATGGCTGAAGTGCACAAGTACGCATACATGCTGGAGCGGGCGCCGCTGGCCATTGTGGTCTGCGGCGATACCGAAGTCTCGAAAAAGTACTGGGTGGAAGATGGCTGTGCAGCCACCCAGAACCTGCTCCTGGCGGCGACGGCTCTGGGCTTGGGCGGCGTTTGGATCAGCCTCTATCCCAAGAAGAAGCACCAGCGCACGGTCCGCGATCTGTTGGACATCCCCGACCATATTGGGGTACTGTGTGTGCTCGCCCTGGGCTACCCGGCTGAGAAAAAAGAGGCGCGGACCAAGTACGATCCAGAGCTCGTGCATCACGGCGAGTGGTAGGCGGCAAGGGCGCGCGCGGTCGCTGCTCTGTACCTAGCACTCGTGCTTCAGACCCGGGTACGGCGGCTGCATGCACCAGGGAGCTTGGCATGTTTCACGACTTTGATGAGGCGAAGCGGTTCGTTGTCGATCGTGACGTCAAAATGGTCGACTTCAAGTATACTGATCTTTGGGGACGCTGGCACCATGTGACGGTGCCAGCGAGCCAGTTCACCCCCCAGCGCCTGGAAGATGGGGTAGGCTTTGACGCGTCGAGTGTCGGGCTGAAGCCGCTCAAGGCGGGCGATATGGTGGTCGTGCCCGATCTGTCCAGCGGCTTTGTGGATCCCTTTTGGGATGCCATCACGCTGAGCTTCATCTGCTCGGCCAAGGAGGCCGATACCCGCCTGGACTTTCCCCGGGACCCGCGCAACATCGCCCGGCGCGCTGAGGAGTTCCTGCAAGAAGAGGGCATTGCCCACGAGAGCCGCTGGGGTCCCGAATTCGAGTTCTACATCTTTGACTCGGTGGCCTTTGAGAATGAGATCCACCGGGTGGGCTACCGCCTTGCTTCGTCCGAGGGTGTGTGGAACAGTATGGATGGTGGGCTGGGACACTATATCCCCCTGCACGGCGGCTACCATGCCCATCCGCCCCGCGACTCGCTGTACAATCTGCGCAGCGAGATGTGCCTGCACCTGGAAGCGATGGGGGTGCCCATCAAGTACCACCATCATGAAGTGGGCGGACCCGGTCAGGTCGAGATCGAGACGCCGCTGATGGGCTTGCTGGAGAGCGCCGACGCCACGATGAAGGTCAAGTATGTCACCAAGATGACGGCGGCGGCGCACGATCAGACGGTCACATTCATGCCCAAACCGATCTTTGGCGAGGCGGGCAACGGCATGCACTTTCACCAGATGCTGATCAGAGATGGCCAGTCGCTCTTTTACGATGCGGAGGGCTATGCGGGTCTGAGCCAAATCGCCTTGTACTATATCGGTGGCTTGTTGAAACACGGACCGGCCTTGCTGGCCTTTACCAATCCCAGCACCAATTCGTTCCGGCGTCTGGTGCCGGGGTACGAGGCGCCGGTCAACCTTTTTTTCTCGGTGGGCAACCGCAGCGCGGCGGTGCGCATCCCGATGTATGCCCGCAACCCGATCAAACAGCGTATCGAGTTCCGTCCACCGGATGCCACATGCAACGTTTACTTGGCCTTGGCCGCGCAGTTGATGGCCGGGCTGGATGGCGTTCGAAACCAGATTGATCCCACGCAGGCGGGGTTTGGGCCGTTTGACACCAACGTCTTTGCCTGGCCGCAGGAGGAACGCAAGAAGGTGAAGGGCTTGCCCGCTTCGCTGGGCGAGGCCTTGGATGCTTTGGCTGCCGATCACGCCTTTTTGCTGGAAGGGGGCGTGATGGATGCCGAGTTCATCTCCGACTGGATCGAGTACAAGATGACGCACGAGCACTTGGAGGTACGCGACCGCCCTCACCCCTACGAAATGGCTCTGTATTTCGACGTCTGACCAAAGGAGGTTGGCGATGACAAGGCGAGTGATCCACCCGCCCCGGGGCACGGAATTGACCTGCAAGAACTGGCTCATCGAGGCGCCCTATCGCATGATCCAGCACAACCTGGACCCGGAGGTGGCGGGCGATCCCGACAACTTGATCGTCTACGGCGGCCGGGGCAAGGCAGCCCGGAACTGGGCCTGCTTTGATGCGATTTTGGCCGCCCTGCGCCAGCTGGAGCCGGACGAGACGCTCCTGGTGCAGAGCGGCAAGCCGGTGGGGGTCTTTGCCACCCACGAGGACGCGCCGCGGGTGATCATTGCCAACACCAACATTGTACCGGCTTGGGCCACGCAGGAGAATTTCGACCGCTGGGAGGCGGAAGGCCTGATCATGTACGGCCAGATGACGGCCGGGAGCTGGATCTATATCGGCACCCAGGGGATCCTGCAGGGCACGTACGAGACGTTGGCTGCGGCAGCGCGCAAGCACTATGGGCCCGGCGCTAGCCTCAAGGGCAAGTTTGTGCTGACCGCCGGCCTCGGCGAAATGGGCGGCGCCCAGCCCTTGGCGGTCACCATGAACGAGGGGGTCGCGCTGATCGTCGAGGTCGATCCCAGGCGCGCCCAGCGCCGCCTGGACCATCGCTATCTGGACGTCATCGTTGGTGATTTGGAAGAAGCGATGACGCTGGTAGAGGACGCGGTGCAACGCGAGGTGCCGAAAAGCATGGGTCTGATCGGCAATGCCGCCGAGGTACTGCCCGAACTAGTGGCGCGGGATGTGGTGCCCGATATCGTGACCGATCAGACGTGCGCGCACGATCCCCTGATGTACGTGCCCCATGGCCTGACTTTGGAGGAAGCCGAGGAGCTGCGCCGGCGCGATCCGCGCCAGTATCAAGAGCGTTCCAAGGCCGCCATGGCCGCTCACTGCCAGGCGCTGGTCGAACTGCAGCGGCGCGGTGCGGTGGTCTTTGACTATGGCAACAACCTGCGCCAGCAGGCGTTCAATGCCGGCTACACTGAGGTCAAGGTGGATGGCGATCCCGCTGGCGCGTGGGTGTATCCGGGCTTTGTGCCGGCTTACATCCGGCCCCTGTTCTGCGAGGGGCAGGGACCGTTCCGTTGGGTGGCTCTGTCGGGTGACCCGCAGGACATCTATGAGACCGACCAGATCATCATCGATCTATTCCCCGAGAAAGAGCACCTGGTGCGCTGGATCAAGATGGCCCAGGAGCAGGTGGCCTTCCAGGGGCTGCCCAGCCGCATCTGCTGGTTGGGGTATGGCGAGCGGGACCGGGCCGGACTGGCCTTCAACGATGCGGTGGCCAGCGGGCGGTTGCGCGCGCCGGTGGTCATTGGTCGCGACCACCTGGACTGTGGTTCGGTGGCCAGTCCCAACCGCGAGACCGAGGGCATGCGCGATGGGTCGGATGCCATTGCCGATTGGCCCCTCCTCAATTTCGCCATGAATGCCGTGGGCGGTGCGACATGGGTCAGCTTCCATCACGGCGGCGGCGTAGGGATTGGCTACAGCTTGCATGCTGGTCAGGTGATCGTCGCCGACGGCACGCCAGCGGCGGCCCGCCGTCTCAAGCGGGTGTTGACCTACGATCCGGGTCTGGGCATTGTACGGCATGTCGATGCCGGGTATCCAGAGGCCATTGACTTTGCCCGGCGGCACCAGGTTCAGGTTCCGATGTTGCCCACCGAGTAGGGCGGCGTTGGTCAGATTCCATTGAGATTGGGTGGAGCAACCATGGGCGATTCGAGAGTATGTACTGCCTGCGGGGCGGGCCTGGTTGGGCCGTTTGAGCCGGACGTTCCGGTGTCGTACGTTCCGCCGGCTGGAGGTGAGCGGCAA
>JASFOV010000191.1:0-8137 GCA_050116355.1 Anaerolineae bacterium | reverse complement strand
TCCTGAGAGGATGTGGTCTTGATCGGCGCCGGAGCCGTGATACAATCAAAGGTAATCGGCGCTCAGCGCACGGGGCGAGGAATTGTTATGCCCCACCATACAGGACACGAGGGAGGTGCCCTTTGACGCGGAGGTTGAGCTTGATGCTGGTGCGCGCCGGCCTGCTGGTTGCCGGCTTGTTATCCGGCTGCCTGCTGACCGGCTGTATGCCGGGTGCCACACCAGTTCCACCACCGACACCGACCTTTTGGCCTACAGCCGTCGTGCCGGAGAAACCGACCTATACCGTCGAGCGAGGCATCGTGGTGGATAGTCTGACCTTCACCGGCCGGGTGGCGCCGGTGCGGGAGGAAGAACTCTACTTCCGAGCCGATGGCCGGGTACTGGAAGTCTATGGGACGCGCGGCCAGTCCGTCCAGACAGATGATCTACTGGCCGAGCTGGACGTCGAGGCACTGCATCGCCAACTGGCCAGAGCCGCCCTTGATCTGGAGACGGCCAAAACGGAACTTGCCAGCGCAGCGCTGGACCTAGACCACGACTTGGCACGCGCCCAGACCAATCTGGAACTGGAGCAGATTGCGCTCCACAAACTGGAGAGCTATGACAGTCGCGTGGACTTGGCCGTCGTAGAAGCCGAACTGGAACAAGCGACCATCAACCTGCAGAACGCTCAAGCCGACTATGATGCCGTGTCGCACCTGGCCAACATCGCCATGCGGCCCGAGGCCGAAGCGCTGCAACAGGCCACGCTCGCCCACGCCCGGGCGCAAGCCGCCTACGATCAGGCTGTCCGACAACGATCCCAACGAACATTCGACATTCAATCCCAGCAGAAACGAGTGGCCCTCGCCCAGCTCGAGGTGGAGCGGTTGGCAGCCGGCGTAGATCCGCGCCTGGAACAGGCAGTGGCCAAAGCCGAGTTGGAGCTAAGCGATCTCCAGGCACAAATCACCGATACCCTGATCTTGGCCCCCTTCGACGGCGAGATCTCGGCGGTGAGTACGGCCGCAGGCAAGGCAGTGACCGGCTTCGAACCCGTGATCGTCATTGCCGATCCTACCGACTTGGAAGTCTCGGCTGAGCTCTCGGCCGACGAAATGCGCAAGCTGAGCGAAGGGCAGGAGGCAACAGTTGTCCCCATCGAGTACCCAGGCCAAGAGCTGCCGGGCACTATCCGCTCCCTACCCTATCCCTACGGCTCAGGCGGCGGCACGACGGGCGTGGACGAAGAGGATCAAAGCACCCGGTTGAGTGTCGATCTGCAGGGCGTCCAAGTCAAACCGGGCGACTTGGTACGGGTCAGGGTGATCCTGGAGCAGAAAGATGACGTACTCTGGTTGCCGCCGGCTGCCATCCGCACTTTCGAGGGGCGCAAGTTCGTCTTGGTGCAGGAGGGCGCCGGTCAGCGCCAGGTGGACGTTACTCTGGGCATTGAGAGCGACGAGCGTGTTGAGATCGAGGCCGGGCTGCAAGAAGGCCAGGTGGTGATCGGACCCTAGCCATGGTGACATTCTTCGCGACCCTTCTGTCGACCGTCTTTCTGGCTGCCAGGCGCATCTGGAACCGCCGCCTGCTGATGTTGTGCCTGCTGGCCGGGCTAGTGGCTGCCGTGGGCATCCTGTCCAGCATTCCTCTCTACGCCGACGCGGTCCATCACCAGCTATTGCAGGGCGAGCTGACAGAAGCTGGAACACAACGCCCGCCGTTCGCCTTTCTATGGCGCTACGTCGGTGCCTGGCATGGTGCAGTCGATTGGAACGAGCTGTCACCGGTCGACGAATATCTTTCACAGCAAGCCATAAGCGCCATGGGTCTCCCACTCGAGCAACAAGTGCGCCATTTCAAGACCGACAATCTACGACTCTTTGCCGCCGCCGGTACCCAGGCTTTTGCCGATCGCGAGCCCCTGATGTGGACTAGCTTGGGATTCATCACCGGGCTAGAAGACCACGTCGATCTCGTACAAGGTACCCTGCCCCAAACCGGGGCACAAGACACAGAAATCCTCATCAGCCGGTCGATGGCCGAAGAAATGGGCCTGCAGGTGGGCGAGCGGTACGTGTTGTTCAGCGGCGGAGACAACGAGGCCCAGATTCCGGTCCGCATTGCCGGAATTTGGCAGCCCACAGATCCCTCGGAGCCATTCTGGTTCTACCAGCCATCTTCCTTCGACGAGATGCTACTCACCACAGAAACGGGCTTTGTCCAGCAAGTGGCTCCCATGCTCGATGAGCCGGTGGCCTTGGCCGTCTGGTACCAGGTCTATGATGGCAGTCGCATCCGCAGCACGGATGTGTCCGACCTTTTGGCCCAGATCGCGGGCGCCGAAGCTCGGGTAGCCGCCCTGTTGCCCAACGCCACACTCGACCTCGCGCCCGTTGACGCCCTAGAAACCTACCGGCAGACGGCCCGCTTACTAACGGCGATGCTCACCGTTTTTGCCATCCCCGTCGTGGGTTTGATCCTCTACTTTGTGGCATTGATCGCCGGGATGGTCGTTCGTCGCGGCCAGACCGAGATTGCTATCCTGCGTAGCCGGGGCACAACGCGGCCCCAGGTGCTGCTGATCTACCTGTTGGAAGGTCTGCTCGTCGGCAGCGTGGGTCTCGCCGGAGGCCTGGTTCTCGGCTACTGGCTGGCCCAGTTGATGAGTCGTACGCGGACCTTTCTCGATCCGGCTCTGATCCTGAACCCGGCTGGGGCACGCACCCTGCCGATTCTCTTCTCACCAACCGCCGTGCTATATGGATTGCTGGCCGTTGGCCTGGCGGTGCTGGCCCTGCTACTGCCCGGCCTGGCCGTCTCGCGGCACACCATTGTCACCGTCAAATGGGAGCGGGCCCGCGCACTACTCCGCCCGCTGTACCAGCGCTACTACCTCGACATTCTGCTACTGGCTGTGCCTCTTTACGGCTGGTACCTGCTGCAGCAACAGGGCACTATAACCTTGGTGGGCAGCGGGGATGATCCATATTCCAATCCTCTGCTCTTCTTGGTACCGGTTCTATTCTGCTTCTGTCTGGCACTTCTCTTTGCCCGGATCTTTCCCTTGCTGATGCGCCTTCTCGCCCAGCTGGCAAGCTGGCTGCCGGGTACAACGTTGCTTCTGACCCTACGCCAATTGGCCCGCTCGGCAGCACAATACACCGGTCCGCTGCTGCTCTTGAGTCTGACCCTCAGCCTGGCCATCTATACGGCATCCATGGCTGCCACATTGGACAACCATCTGAAAGAGCGGATCTACTATGAGACAGGCGCCGATCTGCGCGTGGCGGAACTGGGCGAGAGCACGCAAACCCCAGAAAGTAGCGACAGTTCCAGCCAATCACCGGTAACCGGTCAAACCGCTGCCTCCTCCGAGCAAGATACAGAGGGCCCGCGTTGGCTCTTTTTGCCGGTTAGCGAACACTTGCGAGTGACGGGCGTGCGCGCCGCGGCCCGCGTAGGCCAATACAGTGCCACAGCCAATATCGGCGGGCGCCAACAACCAGGGCGGCTGCTGGGTGTCGACCGTACCGACTTTGCCAAGGTAGCCTTCTACCGGCCTGACTTTGCCTGGGGTGAACCCTTGGCCGGGCTAATGAACCGCCTGGCGGTGAATCGCTCCAATCTGCTCGTAAGCCAGGATTTTGTGGCCCGTCATGGCCTCCGGGTAGGCGATCCACTGCGGTTAACCGTCAGCATCGCCGGCGAGGTACGCGAGATCGAGTTCTCCGTGGCCGGTCCGCTGGCTCTATTTCCCACACTCTACCCCCAGGATGGCCCGTTCTTTGTCGGCAATCTAGACTATATCTATGAAGCGATGGGCGGCACCTTTCCCTATGACGTCTGGCTCGCCACCGATCCCGCTGTTCCCGGCGAGGAGGTGATCGCCGGCATCCAAGACCTGGGGCTGGCCATCGCCTCCGTCTCTGACGCGCGGGCCGGCCTGGCGGCTGCGCAAACGCAACCCGAGCGACAGGGCGTCTTTGGCTTGCTGTCGGTCGGTTTCTTGTCAGCCGCCGTCCTGACGGTGCTTGGCTTTCTGGTCTACGCCGTCGTATCGTTTCAGCGACGGTTCATCGAGATGGGCGTATTGCGCGCATTGGGCCTGTCAGCCTCCCAGATGGCTGGGTACCTCACTGGCGAGCAGGCGATGCTCATCCTCTGTGGCGGCAGCCTGGGCACAGGCTTGGGCTTATGGGCCAGCCGCTTGTTCATCCCTTACATGCAGGTCGGCGCGGACAAGACCGCCCGCGTGCCGCCATTCGTCGTCCAGATCGCCTGGAACGAGCTGTGGACGATCTATGCCGTCTTTGGTGCGATGTTTGTGCTAGCCGTAGCCGTGTTGATCGCACTCATGATGCGCATGAGGATCTTTGAGGCCGTCAAGCTGGGAGAAGAGGGATGATCACCCAGCGGAACCCGGAACATGGCCCAGCGGTGAGCACGAAGGGTCGCGGACATATCCGTTGTCCTTTGTCACGTGAGAGAGCATGGCAGACACTCCATTGATTGTGTGTGAGAACCTAGTCAAGATCTACAAGGTCGCCGATTTGGAAGTCGTTGCCCTGCAAGGACTTGACCTGTCCGTAGCGCCAGGCGAAATGCTGGGCATCGTCGGTGCTTCCGGCAGCGGCAAAAGCACCCTGCTCAACATCCTCGGCGGCCTGGACCGGCCATCCGCTGGGCGGGTTTCCGTGGACGGTCAGGATCTGTTCAAACTGTCGGGAGGGGCACTGGACCGGTACCGCCGCACACAGGTGGGTTTCGTGTGGCAACAGGTGGCGCGCAATCTGATCCCGTATCTCCCGGCGCAGGCCAACGTAGAACTGCCGATGACGGTGGCCGGTGTGGGTCCGCGGGAGAAGCGCCGGCGATCGCATGAGTTACTGGAGAGAGTGGGGCTCTGGGAACATAGGCGGCACCGGCTCGCCCAGCTTTCAGGCGGCCAGCAGCAACGAGTAGCCATTGCCGTAGCCCTTGCCAACCGGCCGACTCTACTGTTGGGCGACGAACCAACGGGTGAGGTGGACTCGACTACCGCACACGAGCTGCTGGATCTGTTTGGCGATCTGAACCAGACCTATGGCCTGACGACCATCATTGTAACGCATGATCCACAGATCGCTCGCCGCGTGGACCGTGTGGTTGCCATCCGGGACGGCAAGACCAGTACCGAGACGATCCGCCGGGTCAGCCAGTTGGAGGAAGCCATGGTCGGCGGGCAGAGGGCAGAAGGGCTGCGACAGGGCCACGAGCAAGAAGATGCATACCATGAGTATATCGTGCTCGACTCGGCAGGCCGGTTACAGGTGCCGAGGGAGTATCTGGAACAGTTTGGTATCGGTGACCGGGTAACACTAGAAGTCGGTGAAGAGGGGATCCTGATCCGTCCCGTAGCAGGTCGCGAGGCCGCCGTAACTCCCCTGCTGGAAGGATTCGGAGATGAAGAGCCACCACCCACCCAACCAAAGGGGTTGCGCGGCTGGTGGGCACGAATGAGACAGAAATAGATCTCAAGGAGGAACGGAAATGAGAAAGCTACTGTTGGCTATCCTGGTTCTGGGTATGTTGCTGACGGGCTGCGGCAGCACTGCTGTGGAGAGTACCACTGCCCCAGCTGCGACGATCGCCACCGAAACCACTGAGCCTCAAGTCGAGTCTCAGCCGAGTCCAGTACCAACCGTGGCGGCCGAGGAGCCGGTTGCGGCGCAGGACCGAACGACGGTCCGCTTTGCCGTGAGCGACTATGAGCAACCACAATATGAGGATCTGATTGAAGCCTTCGAGGAAGAGAATCCCGATCTTCATATCGAGGTAGTCTCGCTAAATGAAGTGTTGGAACTGGGTCCACTGGGCCAACAGGAGTATCCAGACGATACTGAGCAGCGCCTAGTCGCCGCAGCTGACGTCGTCAATATGGGTGCATCACGCGACGCGGTCAGCCAAGGCCTGATCCGCGATCTCTCACCTTTCCTGGAGGCCGATCCCAATTTCCAGCCCGATGACTTCTACTCCAATGCGCTGGAGGCCTACCAATGGGCCGGCGGCACATGGGGCCTGCCGACGACGCTCAACTACCGCCTGGTCTTCTTCGACAGAGATATGCTGGACGACGCCGGCGTGTCCTATCCAGAAGGGGGTTGGACCTGGGATGACTTGGTGGCCAAGGCGGTCGCTCTCACGGTACAGGAAGGGGACAACGTGGCGCGTTGGGGCTTTGTCCCCAACAATGCCGCTTACCGCATCATTGAGAGCCAGGCAGGGCCCTTGGTAGACTATACCAGCGAGCCCCCTGCCCCACGCTACGACGACGAAGTGGCAGTCGAGGCAATGCGGGCCTACACCGACCTGTACCTCAAAGATCAGGTCATGCCCTACCGGGAGCCTGGTGCGGAAGACAACAGCTCACCGATCCCTGAAGAGCAGATCTTGATCGAAGGGGGTCAAGCGGCGATCTGGACAGACGTCGACATCCTGTGGTGGATCCGCAACCAGCAGGGCAATGTGGGCGTGGCGCCCCTGCCGGCCAACCCCCAGGGCGAGGGGCGAACCCCGGTTTCGGTGAGCGGCTTGGTCATGAGCGCTGGGACCACCCAGCCCGCGGCCGCCTGGCGATGGATGGACTTTGTCAGCCGCCAGCCCCTGGGTGGCTTGGCCCTGGGCATCCGGTTCATGCCTGCCCGTCGCTCAACGGCCGAGACCGGTGGTTTCTGGGATGGTCTGGATGAGAATTTCGCAAACACGCTGCGTTATGCCATCGATCACAGCTACGTAGCTCGACAGGTAGTTGCCTATGACGCCTTTGAGGATGCGCTGCATGCCATCCTCCAGGGCGAAAAGCCGGTCGAGGATGCCATGGCTGAGGCCCAACAGCAAGCCGAAGCCCAACTCCAGGAGGAGGCGGCCGCGCAGGCGGGGGCGACCCCGGTGCCCACCTTTGTCGTCGCCCCAGCCGAAGAGACGCCGGTCGCCGAAGTGGCAGCAAGCATCGTCTTCGTACCCGGCCTGGGTTCTCTGAACATGGAGCCTTTCCGCGATCTCGCGGATCAATTCCACGAGGCGAATCCGGACATCGTCGTCGAGGTCAAGATGGCCGATTTTGCCAGCGGCGCACCCAACTTGAAGGCCATGGCCGGGAACTCGGACTGCTTCGAGTGGTATCCTGGATTCCAAGCGCCTGAAGAACGCGAGGCGATTCTTAGCCTGGCGCCTTTGCTCGACGCCGATCCCTCCTTCACGACCGACGACTACTTTCCGCAGGTGCTGGAACAGTTCGATTGGCAAGGACAGCTGATGGGCTTGCCGGCCGACATTACACCCTACATCTTTGAGTACAATAAGGACCTGTTCGATGCGGCCGGGCTGGACTATCCTGCCGTGGACTGGACCTGGGATGACTTTTTGGAGCTGGCCGTCGCTCTGACCCAGGGGGAGGGGGAAACGAAGCAGTACGGCTTTGTGGCCGAGTACTACGAACTCAACGACCTGCTGCTCCTGACAGAGCGGCTGGGCGCGCAGCTGATCGATGAGAATGCCGATCCGCCCGCGTATACTTTCAACGACCCGGCCACAATCGAGGCCATGCGCTGGTACGCCAATCTGACCACAGAGCACGGAGTCAAACCGGTCCTGGTGACGGATCTCAACAAGCTACTGACCGCCAGTTCGGCCATCTTTGAGCGCGAGGGGCTGATCACCGACGGCCGTGCCGGCATGTGGAGCAGCTCTCCGACGGCATCCATCGTCTTTGGGGAGCGCACGGATCTAAATGTGGGTGCTGCGCCACCGCCCATCCGGACAGATGGCACCACACCCGGCAGCGTGCTGACAAGCAGTGGCTACTTTATCTCCGCGCAGACGGAGAACCGGCAGGCCTGCTGGCAGTGGATCACCTTCCTCACCAGCCAGCCAGCGGCGGTGCAGGGGTTGCCCGCCCGCCAGAGCATAGCCACGTCGGACGAGTATCGCCAAAAAGTGGGCGCCAGCCGTGCCGATGCCTATTTGGCCACGATGGGCGACTCGGAAGAGCCCTCAGCCTTCCAGATCTTTACCGATGAGGAATGGCTGGGCGGAGCGATCTACTGGTACGGCCAGGCCTTTGGCCAGATCATCGAAGGCGAAGCCAGTGTCGAGGACGCACTGGATGCCG
>JASFOV010000190.1:0-8173 GCA_050116355.1 Anaerolineae bacterium | reverse complement strand
TTGTGAGGCTGTCCGACAACCTGGGATTCAGGCTCGCCAACATCCGCACTGAGGTTCCCAACATGGACGATGTCTTCTTGACACTCACCGGGAGGGAGTTGAGGGAATGAGAGGCCTATCGCAACTAGCGTTCACCGAGTTCAAACTCAACCTGCGGGACCCGCTGATGGTCTTCTGGTCCCTTGCCTTTCCCGCGTTGTGGCTGGTCCTCATGTCCGTGGTCATACCCGGGCCCATCCCTGGCTTTGGCTACGAGGGTCTTAATCAAGCCAGCCTTTTCCTGCCGTCGGGCATCAGCCTGGTCATTGCCTGCGCCTCCTTCATCGGCGTGCCGCTGACCCTGACCAGCTATCGCGAAACAGCGGTACTGCGTCGGCTGCGGGCAACGCCGGTCAAGATCCCGACACTGGTTACCGGGTTTTCACTGAGCCAGTTCGCTTTTGTTTTGGTCGGCATTCTCATCCTGATGGCACTTGGTCACCTTTTCCTGGCTGTGGAGGTTCTGGGGTCATGGGTAGCCTTCGCCAGCACAATCCTCTTGGGCATGATCACCTTTCTAGCCCTTGGCGCTGCCATTGGCAGCATCAGTCCATCAGTGCGCGCAGCCAACATCATCATCTGGGTCATCTTCCTGCCGATGCTAATGCTCTCCGAACTTTTCCTGCCCATCTCCGTGCTGCCCGACTGGCTGCAGCCCATTGCCCAGGCCCTTCCACTGACCGCCCTCACCACCCTATTGCGCGACATCGTCTACGGTGCAAACGTCATCAATCTCTGGCGCCTTGGCGTCCTGGCTGCATGGACCATCCTGGCCCTGATCGTCACCATCTTCTTGTTCCGTTGGGAGTAGGGTACCCGAATAGGTGTGGACTACTGCCCTGTCTGGTCCCAGGGAATGGCAACTCACTCCGTGGTCGCATCAGCGGTCAAGGTGATATCGTCATTCTCGCTGACTGTGGTATCATGGGGTGGAGAGGCTTCCAAGCCGGCCAAAGTGGCGACATGGCGTGCATTCGAGGTCCCTTGGGAATGCGAATCCCTGTCGCTAGTCGCGCCCAGATCGATCTGAGGGTTTGTTCCCAGTCACGGAGCTTGCTCCCCTTTCTCTCTACACCAGGACCCTTCTCTCGCAGTTGACTCGCCAGCCAATACGGGGTATAATCACCTCACAATAGGAGGGCACGATTGCGCTGTGGGCATCGATTTTGAGTGGGATCCAAACAAGGCTGCACGAAACCTTCAGAAGCATGGTGTGTCCTTTGAAGAAGCGGCGACGGTATTCCGAGACGACCTTAGCATCTCGGTTCCAGACCCGGATCGCTCGTTGGAGGAAGAACGATTCATCACCGTGGGTGTGTCAAACCAGAATCGGCTCTTGATGGTCGCTCATACGGAGCGAGGGGACTTGATTCGGATCATCAGCGCCCGGAAATTGACGCCAAGGGAAAGAAGACAGTATGAAGAAGCAGACTGGAATGGATGACGAGCTCCGAGCTGAATACGATCTGTCCGAGTTGCTCAAGGGAGGAGTTCGAGGCAAATACGCGGATCGATACAGGGAGGGCACGAACCTGGTCCTGCTGGCTCCCGATGTGGCTGCAGTCTTTCCCGACGAGAGAGCTGTGAACGAAGCTCTGCGCCTTGTGATGCAGTTGGCGCGAATTCCGAAGCCGGATCGACACGGTGTGGCAGAACCTTGAGATTCTTCGAGAGGTGGTCGCGCCCCTTAGTCGTCTTCTGAGGCAATAGGGCTCTCACCGCTGCCTTGTAGCCCCACAAGGGTGGCGACATGGCGTGCGTTCGAGGTCCCTTGGGAACGTGAATCCCTGTCGCCAACTGTGTCCAGGCTGGTGAGAGCGTACCATTCGCTCGCATTGATGCCCCGACCGATAGCTATTGCCCGTAGGGCTGGGGTGGCAGCGACGCGGCGTGCGTTCCAGCTTCTCCCACTGGTCCAATTGCTGGCAAGGGAACTGGAGTTCGAGTTCAAGCCAGCGCAGATGTTGCGGAGCCTGGATCGAGCCAAGTAGCCATCTGTGTAGAGGTCTGCCTAAGCGGGAGGACAGAGCGAGTGAGGATCTGTACTGGGCCAACCGTCACTCTGATTTGACGCGCGTTCTTGGCAGCTTGGACCCTGATGGTTCGAAACCTCCCACAATTACAGTAGCATCCAGTTGAATGGCGAAGCCAGAACGGGGTGCGGCCGAGCGACAAAGGCAAGGCTGCAGCTCGAGCCTGCTGAAATGATGGTCTGGGTTATCTGTTTGAGTTTGCTGGCTGCCGATTTCCATGCTACAATGCCGAGCAGGGGGCAATCGATGGATGTTTCGCGAAGCGATGGCCTGCCGCCGATAGAAGCTCGTCGATGCCTGGTGGAAGCGCAGGTCTTGGTCGACGAGGGGCGGCTGGGGGGCGCGGCGCAAAAGTGCGAGCGCGCTCTGGAGCTGTGGCCCAACTGGGCTGAAGCGCAGTATCTCCACGGGGTGGTCCTGGAGCGGATGGGCTTTGTCGCCAAGGCCAAGAAAGCCTACGAACGAGCCAGCCACCCGGATGCGGTATCGTGCAACCTTTGGGCAGGGCAGGAGCCACTGGCGCGAAGGGCCGACAACCAAGCGGAGACAGGGGAAGCAGCGACGCGCGCTGATCCCGGCCCTGACGCCCACCAACTCTTGGAAGAGGCGCACGATGCCCGGGATAGGGGGAAGCTGGGCAGCGCACTGCGCAAGTGCGAAGCTGCCCTGCGGCTGGCTCCGGACTTTGCCGAGGCCAATGATCTGCGCGGTGTCCTCCTCGATGACATGGGGCACACCGAAGAGGCCGTCGCTCCTTGCCAGGAGGTCGTCCGTCCAGCTGTCTCGCTCAGCAACGCCAAGGTGGACCTCATCAAAGCTGGCACAAGGCTCACAGGCGGCGACAGATTCTCCGAGATCGTCGCCGTTCGCACTTTCGCCTTTCCCTCACAGGCCCATATCGCCCAGGCGCGATTGCAGATAGAAGGGATCCCCTGCTTTGTGGCCTAGGACGACATTGTGTCTATGAATTGGCTCTTCCTGTATATGGTGCGCTGGGTCAAACTCTGCGTGTGGCAGGAAGACGCCGAAAGAGCCCTGGCTATCCTCGATTGGACCTGGCCAGACGAATCCGAGTCCGGGCTGCGCTGTCCCCGGTGCGGCTCAGCAAACGTGCGCTACGAGAAGTACAATCTCCGGCTAGTGTACGCTGCCCTCCTATTGCTAAGAATACCGATCCCCTTCAAGAAAGAAAGATGGTCCTGCTGGCGGTGTGGGGCCACCTGGAAAGCAGAGAGAGTGTAGTCTCTCAATGTCGGGAAAGGAAATCCCTGCATCCGGCAAGGCGTCGCAAAAAGGGCGCGCATTTCGATGCACGCAGGCACTGGGAAGGGCCACGCATTTTCTCTGCGGCCGCCTGCGGGCATGAAGCATGACTGACGAAGAGCCTCCTGTCATCAGACCCTAGTTGCAGACTGTAGTTGCCGAAAATCAGGTTAATGACTAGTTGGCCTCCCATGACGCCACTACGTCGCCATTGAGTGTAACACTTCATCTGGTCAAACTGACACTTCCGACAGGGAGACTCCACTCCCTACTCCGCTACGACGGCGTTGCTAGACCCACGACGAACAGCCGCTTGAACCCGAAGGCCCGTTAGGTGTGGAGTCTCCCAGTTGCTATTGTTTCCGTAGGTCATAGATCCTTGCAGCGTCATCGCTCCACGATAAGTGAAAGCCGATCAACTGTACGAGCGATAGACCTCGTGGCGACAGGAAATCATTGCAAATGGCGCGGACTGCTTTGCTTTCCGCTTTCTGAACGATCACCTTGCGGCAGAGCACTTGACAGGAGATTGTGAAAATGGTATACTACTGATGTTTTACTAATATTTCAAAGAGCTGACATTGACGTTGCAGAATGATTCTTATTGTAAAACGGAAGGCGCCTGATGGCTACCCGCCATCCAAGGAACAGGGAGCTGGATCATATACTCTTCCGGTACTTGAATTCATCCTTTTGGGGGAACCAGCTGAATATGATATGATACAAATACAATATGGGTATCATAACTCAATGAGGGATCTGACCACGATGTAGGAGGACTCAAGATGACAGAGGGAGTTAGCACCCAGGAACGCGTCCGGGCAGCATTCGTCAGGGGGGAGTTCGACCAGATCCAGCGACTGGTTCAAGAAGGTCTGGACAAAGGAGTAGCTCCGGCCACCATCCTGGACGATGCTTTGATCCCAGGCATCCGTGAGGTGGGCGAGCAATTTCGTCGCTATGAAGTCTACCTGCCCGAGATGATGATGGCCGCTGACGCTTGGCAAGAGGGCATGGATCTCCTAGAGCCGTTGCTCGCCTCGCAAGGGCAAAGGGGTGAAGCAACGGGCAAGGTGGTGCTGGGTTCGGTCATGGGCGACGTGCACTCGCTAGGCAAAAACATCGTGTCCACGATGTTGCAGACTGCCGGCTTTGAGGTGGTTGATCTTGGCACCGATGTGCCAGCTTTTAGATTTGTGGAGGAAGCAGAGAAGGCCAAGGCTGACATCATTGCCCTATCAGCCTTGATGACCACCACAATGCCGCAGCAAAAGGATGTCATCGAGTATCTAGAAGCTCGGGGCACTCGCACCCGGTACTATGTGATGGTGGGCGGCGGTCCGACGAATACGGAATGGGCAGAACAGATTGGGGCAGACGGATACGGCCAGACAGCGGCCGACGCAGTGAGCCTGGCCTTGACCCATATGGAGGGGAAGATATGATTAGCTTCACCGAAGTCATCGATCGGGCGATGACCGGACCTTTGATGCCCGAGAAAGAATACGATCTCAAGGTCTTTGTCCCCAAACTGCGGCAGATCGTGAAAAAGTACGAAATCCGGTATGATCCAGAGGTGGTCGTGCCTTCCGACGACGAGTTTGCCGACCGCATGTTTGAGGCGGGGGTAGAGTTCTACCGAGAAGTGGGTACCTACTGCGTGGATACCAACCGCATTATCCAGTTCACCAAGGATGAGATCCAAGAAGGCCTTGTCACAGCGCCAAAAGAGCCCGTGTTCGGCGAGGGTAAGGACGCCAAGCCCTATCCGTCCCGCCGACCAGAGAGCAGCATTCCGCCGTGGTGCTATGTGGGTGCAGGTGGCACGCCGGTGTCCAGCGAGGAGGTGTTCGAGGCATTTGTGCAGGCTACCGGCGAGATCCCATTTGGCGATGGAGTGACGGCGCCTTCGCTGGCCACCATCGACGGCGCCACCGTGCGCGCTGCCACGCCGCTGGAGATATTAGCCTGTATCAAGAGCACGGTACTGACGCGAGAAGGGCTCAGGCGCGCAGGTAGGCCGGGTATGCCCGTGCAGAACTCGATTGCCACAGCCGTGTCAGATGCGGGCAAGATTGCCGGCAGCCAATTTGGCATGCGACCTTCGGATGGCTGGCTCGTGGGGGCGATGGCCGAAATGAAGGTCAGTTGGGAGCGGCTGAACGAGGTGGCCTACGTCACCAGCCTGGGGGGACACGTGGTGGCGGAAACCTGCCCAATGGTCGGCGGCTACTGTAGCGGACCTGCGGGCATGGCCGTGGCCAATGTCGCCTACCACTTTCAGTCGATCCTAGTGTTCCGTGGGTCGTATCACCTCAACTTCTCGATCGATCTGAGGAATTCGTGCAGTACAGGGCCGGAGGTGATCTGGGGCACGAGCGCCAGCGCACAAGCTATTTCCCGAAACAGCCACTTTCCCCTACAGATCTCGGGTCTGGTCGCTTCTGGACCGGGCACCGAGATGCAACCCTACGAGGCAGCAGCACCGGTGATCGCCCACGTGGTGTCGGGTAGTTCGGTAGGTCCCACTGGTGGATCGCCAGGGAATGCGGTCATGGATCATATCACACCCATGAACGGCCGCTGGAGCTCCCAGATCGCCCATGCTGTAGTTGGCATGAAGCGCGATGAGGCAAACGAGATTGTCAAGCAATTGTTGACCAAGTACGAAGACAGTCTCCACAATGCTCCAAGGGGGCTCAAGTTTTGGGAATGCTACGACATGAAGACTCGCAAGCCGCTAAAGGAGCACGAAGAACTGTATGTCGGACCTCGGCAGGAGCTCGAATCCTACGGCGTGAAATTCAGGTTCTAGTTGAGGAGAAGTGATAATGCACAGGTCATCGTCAATCATCCACGGCTGGGGCCTGAAGGCATTCACACCGAACGACCTGGACGGCATCCATGGCGCTACGCTGCATGTCCTGGAAAATGTCGGCATCAAGGTGGAAGACAGCGAAGAGGCCCTTGAGATACTGAGCTCCGGTGGGGCAAGGGTGGAACGCCGGGGCAAGGACGCCATTGTCAGGCTTCCAGCTCACGTCGTAGAGGATTGCCTCCGCTGGGCGCCTCACACAATTGTCCTGCACGGGAAAAGCCCCGAGTACGATTGCACGCTGGATGCTCTGCAGATGACTTTTGCCACAATGGGGGAGCTGATCCAGATCATCGATCTGGACAGCGGTGCCTTAAGGCCGACGACGCAGCGGGATAGCGGCGACATCGCCCGAATCTGCGACAGCCTGGACGTCGTAGGGGTGATGCACCGACCAGTTGCCTCCTTGGACAAGCCATCGAGCAGTCATCCAGTCTTCAATGCTGAATCGCTTTTTAACAACACAGGCAAGCACGTGCTCATCGGCCCTATCAACGTCCAAAACCTCCAGGCAATTGCAAAAATCGCTTTTGCCCATACTGGTGGTGCGCCGGCGTTTGCCCAGCGTCCGATCTTCACCTCAATCGTGGCGCCGACCAGTCCTTTGACATTGGTCAAGGACTGTGTTGACATGATCATCGAATCAGCTAAGCTGGGTGGCGGCGGGATTCTCTGTGCACCGGCGATCGTGGGAGGCGCCACGGGTCCGGTCACACTAGCTGGCTCCCTGGTCTGCACCAATGCGGAGGCTCTGGCTGGAATTGTACTAGCCCAACTGGCTCGCCCGGGCATGCGCGTCATCTATGGGAATTCGGGCGCGATGATGGATCTCAAGACTGCGAATCATGGCTATGGCGCGCCCGAGATGGGGATGCTCGACGCGGCGACTGCCACGCTGGCTCGGTACTATGACCTGCCCAGCCTGGTTTCAGCCTTTCCCGGCAGCACCAAGTCGGTCGATCCACAGATCGGCTACGAGTCGGCCATGAATGCGCTGGTTGCTGCCCTGGCCGGCGCAAATATCATCAACGGCCTGGGAACACTGGAGTTTGGGCTCACCTTCGACTATGCCAAGTTCATGCTTGACGTGGAGTGCGCGCGCATGATTCAGGCCATGGTGACAGGTATATCCCTTTCCGATTCCCAGATGGCTGCAGATGTCATCTCGGAGGTGGGGCCTGGCGGCGAGTTTCTCAGCCACGAGCATACCTTGCAGCACATGAGAGAACTCTCGGAAGTGACGCTTTTTGATCGCCGCTCGCGCGAGGCCTGGCAAAGTCTGAAAATCCCCGACATCGTCGAGCGCGCCTACGCAGGAGCCCGCGAAATCTTGGCGGCACACGAACCACCGCCAGTCTCTAGGGAGACCCGCGCTGAGGTCGGAGAGATCATTGCCGAGTACCTTGCACAGCAGGCCTGATCTACAAATTGCGCGTTAGGGATCGAGCGGACAGATGTTCTCAGCCGCGTGGCTGAGCGACTGCTTCGAGTTGCGGAAAGGGAGACTCAGATGCTATCAAAAGAAACGATCAAGACTCTAGACAGAAGGCACATCGTCCACAGTTGGTCTGTCCAGGCAAATCTGGATCCCATGGTCGTCGAGACAGGCAAAGGCGTGTACTTTTGGGATGCCGACGGCAACAAGTACCTCGATTTCTCCTCGGCGTTGGTGAACCTGAATATCGGCTACCAACACCCCAAAGTCGTGCAGGCTATCAAGGATCAGGCCGAGAAGCTGTGCTACGCCCGTCCGGATTCGGCCTGCCTCTCGAGGTCCAGGCTTGGCCGTGATCTGGCTGCAGTGACGCCAGGCGACCTGAACCACTTCTTTTTCACCTTGGCCGGCGCTGATGCCAATGAAAACGCGGTCAAGATCGCCCGGGCCTATACTGGCAAGTTCAAGATTCTGGCCAAGTATCGCTCTTACCATGGCGCGACGTACGGCGCCATCACATTGACTGGC
>JASFOV010000189.1:0-8204 GCA_050116355.1 Anaerolineae bacterium | reverse complement strand
AAGATGTGGCCATTTATCAAGCCCAGGCACAAGAGGCGGCCATCGCCTTGGCCCAGGCCCAAGACCAACTGGAGGATGCTACACTCACTGCGCCCTTTACGGGCAAGATTCTGGAGATAAGCGTTCGTGAGGGAGAATGGGCGAATCCAGGCACACCGGCTTTGGCCATCGCGGCCACCAAACCGCTGATCTTGGATGTGAACGTGGATGAAGTGGATGTCGCGCAGCTGGCCGAGGGGCAGGGCGCTCATCTCAGCTTCGACGCCCTCCGTGGAGAAGTGGTGGACGGGACCGTGATCTACATCGCCTCCTCATCCACGAACGTGGGGGGCGCTGTGGCGTACGAAGTGGAGGTCGGCTTTGATCCAGGCGACCTACCGGTCCGGCTGGGCATGACGGCCGACGTGGACATTGTCGTCGCCAGTGCGGAGGATGCACTCTTGGTGCCCAATCAAGCCATCGAAGCGGACCGGTCTGCCGGGCGATACTTTGTCACCCGCCAGACCCCCAGCGGCGAGATCCAGCGTGTAGAAGTCCGCATTGGATCGCGTGACGAGTCAAATACCGAGATTACTGAAGGGTTGGAGGAAGGCGACGTGGTCGTCCTGCCCCAGGTTCCAGAACAGAATTCCGATGAACGCTCCTTCGGGCCAGGTGGGGGAGAGGGTATGCCCTTCGGCCGCGGCAACGGATAATCTGGGCGTCCCGACAGGAGATTCGACCATGCTCAAGATTGAAAACGTGACCAAAGTATACCAGATGGGCGAGATGGAGGTCCACGCCCTGCGGGGTGTGTCCCTCCAGATCGAGCCAGGTGATTTCCTGACTATCATGGGCCCCTCGGGTTCCGGCAAATCGACGTTGATGAACGTATTAGGCTGCCTGGACTCACCAACCGAGGGCAGCTATTTTCTGCAAGATCAAGATGTCAGCCACTTGAGCGATACCCAGCTGGCTCGTGTCCGCAACAAAGAGATCGGGTTTGTCTTCCAACAGTTCAACCTCCTGCCCCGTACCAGCGCGCTGCGCCAGGTGGAATTACCCCTGATGTACGCGGGGTTGGGCGCCCGGGAGCGGCACCAGCGGGCCAAAGCCGCCCTGGAAGCGGTCGGCCTGGGCGACCGCATGGGTCACAAGCCGGATGAACTGTCGGGCGGGCAGCAACAACGGGTGGCCATTGCCCGGGCGCTGGTTACCGAGCCGAGCATCATCATGGCCGACGAGCCGACGGGCAACCTGGATACCAAGTCGGGCGAGGAGATCCTGCGCATCTTTCAGCAGCTGAACGAACGGGGCATCACCATTATTTTTGTAACGCACGACCCCGAAATCGCCGAGTACAGCCGCCGGACGATCCATATCCGCGACGGATTGATCGAGAAGGACGAACGTGTGGACGCCGTTAGCCATCTGAGTATGAATTGAGGCGACCGGGCCCCGGCCAACTCGTCGGTTTTTTCTTTTTGGTGTATGATAGTAGGAGTAGAGAATGAGCATCTATGAAAGTCTGCGCACGGCTACGACCGGCCTGACGACAAACAAAATGCGCGCCGCCCTGACCATGCTGGGCATCATTATCGGGGTCGCCTCGGTGGTCGCCTTGCTGTCAATTGGCGAAGGCGTCGAAGAGGCCATCACCGGCGAGATCCAGGGCTTGGGCGCCAATCTCATCTTTATCACAGCCGACCAGCCTGAGGACTCGACATCACCGGCCTTTATCACTACCGCCGATGCTGAGGCACTGGAAGATCCCTTCAATGCACCTTCGCTGGTCGCCGTCGCCCCGGCCATGCAGGGAAACCTGCGGGTTGACCATGGCGACGAGGCCGCCAGCCTGACGGTCAGTGGCACAAATGCCCAGTACGAGAGTGTGCGCAACGTGGAGATGGTCATGGGCGGCTTTTTGACAGACGCCGATCTAGACGACCAGGCCAAAGTGGCAGTGCTGGGCTGGGGCGCCTACAGCGACCTCTTTGCCCAGGGCGAGTATCCGGTCGGACAGACCATCTCCATCGACGGGGTCCGTTTCGAGGTGGTGGGCGTGGTGGAAGAGCAAGGCGGCTTTACCAACGACGACGATACCATCTATGTACCTCTGACCACCGCCCAAACGCGCTTTTTCCCACAGCGCACCCTGTCGGGCGAGCGGCCGGTGGCGGCCATCTATGTGAGCGTGGTGGATGAAACCCGGGTTGACGCTGCCGTCGAGGAGATCACGGCTACCCTGCGGGAGCGGCATGACCTGGTAACCGGCGACACCGACGACTTTCGCGTGACCAGCCAGCAAGCCGTGCTGGACATCGCCAGCCAAATCACGGGTGTTTTGACCGTCTTTCTAGGGGCCATTGCCGGCATCAGCCTGCTGGTGGGCGGCATCGGCATCATGAACATCATGCTTGTCTCGGTCACCGAACGGACCCGCGAGGTCGGCATCCGCAAGGCGGTGGGTGCCACCAAGCGTGACATCTTGATCCAGTTCTTGCTGGAGGCCCTTGTCTTGAGCTTCCTGGGTGGGATGCTCGGCATTCTGCTAGGTGTCTCTGGTGCGAACCTCATTTCTAACCTGTCGCCTGATATTGTAACCAAGGTGACGGCCGGAACCTTGACCCTGGCGGCGGGTGTGGCCAGCACCGTGGGGCTGGTATTTGGCGTTTATCCGGCCATGCGCGCTGCGAGCCTGCGTCCCATCGAAGCGCTGCGCTACGAGTAATCTGCCGGACAATTTGCTCTCGCCGGCAAGAACGATAGGTGACACTTATGATGAGAACTATGCGGATCATATCCATTGGCTTGGTACTGCTTGTTGGAATGTTACTCATGGCAGGCTGTGATTTGGGATCGGGCCTGATGGGCTCAGGAGACACGGTCGAACCGACCATTACCGCCATCCCTTTGCCAACCCGTATCGAGGCGACCAGCCAGCCCGAAGAAACAGCGACTCAGGTTGGGCAGAGCGAGGCCGAACCGACGGCCCAGCCCACGACGGTTAGTCCGACCGAGACCGCAGCGCCGACTGAGAGTCCGACCGCGACCCAGACGCCGTCGCCCCAGCCGACAGCTACCCAGCCCGAACCAACGGCGACCCCGGCGCCGACCTCCACTCCGGCGCCCACCGCAACAGCCAAGGCCCAGGCCGCCAAACCCAAGCCCACGGCAACGCCCGAGTTCACGGGCAAGCTGGTGTTCCAGACGACAACGGGTGGCGACTTTTACACCATCCATGCCGATGGCACCGGCTTGCGGCGTATCACGGACGGCGTCGATCCCGTGTGGTCGCCGGATGGTACGCGGATCGCGTTCACCCGCTGGCGGGAACCGCGCGGCGTTTGGGTAATCAACGCCGATGGATCCGAGGAGTGGCGCGTTTTTGACTGGAGTGAAACGCGCTGGCCGTCCTGGTCGTCAGATGGGTCGACAATCCTCTTTTCGCGACAGGAAGGTGGCCGGCTGAACGAAACGGAATGGTGCTTCCGCAGGTGGTGCTTCACCATCGGGCCAGATCCGCATTGGCAACCTGGCTTTATCAACACCTGGGATGGCTCATTCCGCGAGCCGCCCAGCCCCAATGTCGTCTTGGCGCCCGATTGGTCGCCCGATGGGCAGCAGATCGTCTACGACGGTGTCCAGGGCCTGATGATCCAGACCGTGGACGGGGAGGTCAGCTGGCAGATCACCCAGGACGCCCGCGATACGGGCCCGGTCTGGTCGCCCAATGGCCAGAGAGTGGCCTTTACCCGGAAGCAGCACGATCACTGGGAAGTCTATGCAGTGAATGCCGACGGCAGCAACTTGCGGCGCCTGACTGCCACGCCGGAGCATCCCGACGGCACACCAGCCAACAGCGCTGCGCCGGCCTGGTCGCCAGACGGCCAGCACATTGCCTTCTTTACCGACCGAAGTGGACAGTGGGAGATCTGGGTTATGAATGCCAATGGTAGCGATCAAAAACCGATGTTTGCTACCGAGCTGATCAGCCTCCCCCTGGAATATACCTCGTCTGCAGAGCGAGCGATTTCCTGGACGGAATAGGGATGAGTGCCGACCAGTCTCTGGCCCGGCGTGATGCGCTGCGCATTTTTCGCCTCATTCTTGTCATCCAACTGATCTTTCTGGGGCTGAGCGTGCTGGCGCTCCTGGGTTCGGGGCGCTCTCTCCACGTTGGATTCTTTCTGCGGGCAACGCCCACACTCCTGTTGGCCCTACTCTTCCTGCCGCCCTGGCTGGAACCGATTCTGGGCCGCTTCTATCTAGCCGTCGGGTTGAGCTTGGAGGTACTATTCTCCAGCCTGGAGGGCGTCTACCTGTTCTCCGATATGTCCGCGACGCGTCTGTCACACCTGGGTCTGCCCCCAGGAGCGGTCAGCCAACTCATGGACACACCGTACGTCGAGCCCTTCTTTTTCCTGCTCATCCCCCTTGTACTGCTTGCCTGGGGCTATGGCCGCCGGGGGGCGCTACTGGGTAGCACCTGGGCGACCGCCTTGCACCTGGCGACAGGCCTGTGGGTCTTGTCCCCGGACGAGTACTGGCTGTTCTTCGCCCAGGGAACGCTGCGCGTCATCCTACTCTACCTGGTTCCCTTTATCGTCAGCATCCTGGCCGAACGCGAGCGGTGGCAACTCACCCAGCTGGAAGCCGCCCACCAACGCTTGCGCCGCTACGCCACGACCGTTGAACAGTTGGCCATTAGCCGCGAGCGCAACCGCCTAGCCCGCGACTTGCACGATACCTTGGCCCATTCCCTATCGGCCTTGACCGTGCAACTCCAGGCGCTGCGCACCCTATTGACCAACGATCCGGCGGCCGCCGTCGACTGTGTAGACGAGCTTTCAGCCCTGGCCCGGCGCGGCCTGGAGGAATCCCGGGAGGCTATCCAGGCCTTGCGCACCGACCCTGTGCAGACCATGGGCCTGACTCACTCGTTGCGTGACCTATTGCAGACCTTCCAGGCACGGACCGGCCTGGATACGACCCTCAGCCTTGCGGGGGAAGAACCCGATCTCGCCTCCGCCGAGTTGCTCAACCTGTACCTCATCGCCGAGGAAGTCCTGACCAACATTGAGCGCCACGCGACTGCCCAGCGGGTCACCGCGCGCCTGGCCTTTGGCTTTGACCGGATCGATCTGACCATCCGCGACGACGGCGTTGGCTTTGAGCCGGATACTGTCCCCCAGGATCGATTTGGATTGACCGGCATGCACGAACGGGCAGCGATGATCGGGGCCAAGTTGGAGGTTAGCAGCCACCCCGGCGGCGGTGCCGAAGTATGGTGCTCCCTGCCAAGATAGACCACCTCCGCCTCATGTCTCCGTCCCTATCCCTACCTCTCGCCTTGCAGTAGACCAGTCCAGACTCAAGCGATGCTCCCCAGCGTGGATTCTCATCGATTGCGCTGGAAAACCGGTACTACCGGCCTCGATTGTGGTAGCGTAGGGGTTCTCGTACCGGGCATAGCCATGAACGGGTACTACCCGGCCCTCTTGCCGCAGCGGTCGCTGCCAGCCAAACTCCAGCCGGCCCTGCGAAGGCGATCGATAGACAACACTCAGTCCCTGGAAAGCGAGCTGGGCAGCGCAGATCCGCTGCGCGAATGCGGCAAAGGTGCCATCGGTTGCCTGCCGTCCCATTTCGCAGATCCAGACATTCTGCTTTCCTTCCGCGATGATCTCTCGAACCTGGTCCGGCCCAGGTTCGTTTTGCCAGTAGTAGGGCTGCTGGGAGCGTAGAGCCAGGTAGCCTTGACCCTTGCGGGCAAAGATCCAGCCCTCCCGCTCCAGCACCTCATCAAATCGGTCGCGCGGCAGCCAAGCGTGGGTGAAATCAAGGCGAGTGGGCACGTACAGTGCTGGCCTATTGTGCACGTTGTGGACAGCAATCAGCACATTTTTGACCTGGACGGCACGGGGCAGTTGGCCTGCTCCCGCCCAGTAGTTAGGGGTTGCCCCTGCCAATTTGGCTGGATGGGTAGCGAAACAGACCGCATCGGGCCCCAACGTTGCCTGCCAGATGTGCTGCTGATCGCCACCATAGCCGGCCCGGTAGTCCTGAGCACAACTGAGCATATAGTCGGGTGTACGATAGGTGTATACATTCACCTCCTCGCGCGTGTTGCGGCACAGATCCCATTCCAGCGCACGGACCAGCAAGCCCAGGGTGCGCGTGCGGCGCAGGATGGATAGCAGCCCTCGATACGGCTGGAAGGGAGCAAAGAACGAGTTCTGCCACCAGTTGAAGGCATCGAACATGCGCAGGGTCAGCCCGGCAGTACGGGGATGCACGTAGGCCTCGAGGGAGAGAAAGACCATGCCATCCTCAAAATCGTCAAAGGCCAATCCCCACCGCTCCGCCTCGGCCACACGGATCCCCATCCGTTGCCGGCTTTCCATCTCGGGACGATCCAGATCGCCGGCGATAGCGGCTAGAACGGGCGGCATACGATACGTACGACTCAAAGCAAAGGACGCCGCGCTCATGTTGTCGAATCCGGAGTACTGCCCCATGCCAAAAAGCAGCTTTTGGGTGTCGATTGTACCCTCATTCGAAGCCCATTTCTTGGTGTTCTCGTAGGCACGACCGTGGCTGCTGCCGAACAGGCCTCTGTAGCTGTTCAGCGCTATGTCCAGCAGGAGCAGGTCGGTGACCATCGCCGCCCGCTGGCGGATTTCGCTGTCCAGGCAGAAATCCACGAGCGAAAGGAGAGCAGTGAGATCCTCATCATAGTACACGTGAGAGAGCCACTCGCTGAAGCCGGTCCGGAAGCGTAGGTCCAGCCAGCGCAGGATACGCGGCCGGTTCAGAGCCATCTTTTCCCGGCCTGTGTGCCCCGAATTGACGAATACCGCGTCGGGATACAATTGTCCAGCCAGATAGGCCCCGCTCGCAAACAGGATGTGGTGATTCTCGGTCCAGGTACACAGCGAGTCGATCCCAGGCTCATCGGGCCAGTACTTGAATCCCAGCACCGTCTTTTGCGCCCGTTCCAGGACTTTGGCATCCACACGCGGATGATCGGCGAACTGGTACAGCAGGCGCAGGATGCTGTGGAGGGTAAAGTCGGCGCAATCGTTGCGGCCCTCGATGAAATCAAAGGCGGCGTGGAACACCCCCTCGTGCGGCGTGCCGCCCGCTGCCAGGCGCACCAACTCGTGGTAGGCAGCCTTGGTATTGTTGGGCGCCGGATTGCGCAGACAATGGGCCAGGTATTCCTGGCGTCGCTCTGCGAACGTGCCAACGGCCGCCGAAACGTAGGCGTCCGACGCCAGTTCCCGAGGATAATCCGCTGGCGGTGATTGGGTGACGTGCATCCGGTAGCTTGGGGCGGCATGGACCGTCGACATGGTACTATTCACCCACCAGCAGGCGCTCGAGATCGGCAGCCTCGGCCCGCATGGCATCTGTCTCGGGCACGCCGGAACGGCGCGCGGTCAGAAGCTTGTTCAACCGCTGGTGAACCGTCCCCGTCAGCGGGTACCGGGTTGCAAAGAAGGTCGACAGGCCGACCAAGACAATGGGGACCAGGGCAAATATGATGCGCAGTGCCAGGACAAAGGAAGTGGACTGGGGTTGCTCGATCAACTGGGAAGCGCCCTCTACCATCTCTTCTACGGGTTCTGCGTATCCGGCCAAAGCCAGGGCATTACCGACCGCAAAGATGGCCAAGGCCGAACTGAACTTGCGCATCAAGGAGATTAACGCGCCATAGATCCCCTCTCGCCGCTCGCCTGTCTTGAGCTCATCCACATCTGGAATGTCGGGAAAGATGGCATAGATCATGACCACGATGCCACCCGTGCCCAGACCGACGACAGCGGCAAAGAGGTAGACCACCAGAGGCGGGTTTTGCGGTGTGAGCAAAGAGCTGGTCAACGTGACGGCAATCCATAGTCCACCGCCGACGATGAAACCCCACCGTTTGCTGGTCCGCCGGCTGAGCAGGGTGTAAAAGGGCAGCGAAAGGACCTGGAACACCAGCAACGTACCAGCCACATAGTTGGCCTCGTCGCCGCGCAACAGATAGTACTTCATGAAATAGACTACGATGCTGCTCACCGCGTCGATGGCAACAAAAGCAAAGAGGTACATGAGCAATGCCAGGACAAAGGTACGTACGTGAAAGGGCTCGAGAAAGGCAACCCGCCAGTCGAACTTTTCGGGTGGTTTTTGAAATTCCTTTCGCTCGCGAGCAGCCAGCACGGTGGCGATGA
>JASFOV010000188.1:0-8213 GCA_050116355.1 Anaerolineae bacterium | reverse complement strand
GTGGGCGGACTTCGGAATCCAAGTGATTTTCGACGAAGACGCGCCGGGCGTGGTCCGCCAGCACCGGAGCGAAATCTTCAAGGCTGTCTAGGACCAGCGTGGCTGCCTGATCGAAGGGATAACGTTTGTCAGATTCGCTGAGGGGCGCATAGATATCGTAGCGGCGCAAGCGTTCAAGGCCCAGCCACCCGGCCTTCAGGTGGAAGTAGCGCTGGAACAGGGCCGCATTCTGGCGACAGACCGCCAGCAGCGTGTCGACAACCGGGTCCGGAATGTCGTTCTGCAAATTGCGCACGGCGATGGGCGAGGAAAAGTTGCGCAGGGTTAGGTTCTCGCTGGCCCAGTCGCGCACCACATACTGGTAAATCTGGCCCAGGACCGTGCCCTGTTCGCCAAAGACCCGGTACAATTCCTGGTAGATGGCGGCTCGCACGGTGGGGCGCGGATCGCGGGCATAGACCATCAGCTCCGATCGGTTCAGTTCCTTGATCTCGCCGTCGATCTCCAATTCGAAGGTGAAGGCGTTGGTGAGCATCTCGTAGATGGTTACCAGCGCTTCTGGTCCGTTGATGTCTTTGAGGTTGATGATCTGCTCCTCGGGCTCGGACAGGGTGTGGGGTTTGAAGCGCCGCAGCGATTCCAGGTAGTAGGTGTTGTCGCCGCTGACAGCCAGCAGCCGGGCCGCGGCTTCATCCTCCAACCCTTTCCACCAAAGGCTGAAGAACAGGAGCCGGTTCTGGATAGCGGTCAGGAGCTTCTCGATCCGTCCACGGAAGGCTAGAGCGTCGGGGAGTTGGGTGTCCTCCGCGTACCACAGATGGGCATAAGCGCCCAGACGCCGGGAGCCTCGGACCGTCTTCTCCAGTAGGGACAAGATCTGCTCAAAGTCGCTCTCGGCCATGTCGGGCGCGAGTAGGTCGCGCTGGGCTTCCAGCTCTTTGACTGTTGCCTGTAGCCCGGTCAAGATCTGTTCCAGTTCTGGGCCCTTGGTGGCGGGCAGCAAATCGGCCAGCGACCAAGGGGTCTGTTCGAAACGAGCATCGGTCATGATCTTTCTCTCCTGTTTGGTATCGGTTTCCATCTCAAAACCAGGTTTCCTGCAGATCCTCGAGGGTCCCATCCTCCCTCATCTGGAGCAGGATGTGGTTCACCTCTTCCAGCAAGCGGAAGGCGTCGGGCCGCACGGGCGTCACATAGTTGACATCGTAGATCGGCTCGCCGACAAAGCGCAGTCCCTCACATTCGCGCATGTAGGCCAGGGCGGTGATGCGGTCCACGATGGCGGCGTCTACCTCGCCGGCATGCATGGCGCGGATCGCATCGGCGGCGGTTTCGTAGCGGCGCGGCCCCAAGCTACGCAAAAACTCCCTCTGGTCGGCATCACCCTCTGGCACGAACCCCCACTCGACGGCCACCGCCCGCCCCTCGAGATCGTCCAGGCGCTCAATGTCATCCGCGCCCTCCCGGGCCAGCACCACCAACCCCGCGTTAAAGTAGGCTACCGAATAGACCACATCCTGGGTACGCATCGGTTCGTAGGGCAGCGCCGAGAGCACCAGGTCACAACGGCCGGCCAGCAGGGCGTCGTACAGACTGTCAAAGCCCACCGTGACGATCTCAGCCCGGCCGCCGGGCACCAACCGCTCGGCCAGATGTTGGCCCAGATCGATGTCAAAGCCTTGGATCTGGCCCGTTGCTTCGTCGATGAACTCAAAGGGGGGCCAACTTGGATCGGTACAGACCGGCAGTACGCCCGTTTCCACGATCCGTTCCCAAGTTGGATCGAGAGCCTCCGGCGCACGTTGGGAAAGCAGCCAGTAGCCGCCAACGATGAGCAGCCCCGCGATCAAGAGCGCGACCAGCCAATCGGCCGGGCGGCCCAACCACGCCCGACGTTTGTTCAAGGTTCCTCTCCTGCCGCGTAGCGCTGCACCGCGTAGTAGATGGGCTTGGGTGTAAAGTCGGTGGTGACGAAGGTAAAATAGTCCTGGAACGTGTTGGTCGGACGGGGGTAGCGGAAGGCCCACAAGACGACTGCTTCACACCAGGGCCACTCCTGCCGGGCCTTCTGGTAGGCGCGCACGCTGTAGGCCGCCCGCTGTGACGGTTGGACGGCCTTGGTCCAACGCGGGTGGTCGTTCCAGCCGCCCTCGGTAATAAGAACCGGCATATCGGCGTAGCCCGCGTCGACCAGCTTCTGGCGCAGCAATTCGGTCCGGCTGAAATTGACAGCGTCCGGGTCGGCAGGCGCATCGGGGTGCGCTTGCCAGCCATAGGCGTGGACCGCTAGCCCATCCATGACCTCTCCTGCCCCTGCATCCAACATCTGCTGGAGATAGACGAGGTCATTCATGCCTTCTGGGTCGCCTTCGGGTGCCAAGGTGGGCGCCAGTGCACCGCCAAAGACCGAAGTGTCAGGGTTGGCGGCCTTGATCTCTGGATAGACCGCGCGCAACAGGTCGGTGTAGCCTACCGGGTCGACGGGGCGGTACCCCCATTCCAGGCTGATGTTGGGCTCGTTCCAGACAACGACGTGCGCCACACGCCCCCGGAAATGCGCGGCGAAGGCGCGGGCATACGCGGCAAAGTCACTGTAATGGCTGCCATCTAGGTAGGTGAAGGTGGTCACCTGTTCTTCCGGGTCGGGCCGGGCCCACTCCGGTACAAAGCCCAGCCGGGCGATGACGGTCAACCCCTGACGGCGAGCGTGGTCGACTACGAGGTCGGCGTGGGTCCAGTCGAAGCGACCCGGTGCAGGTTCGTAGTAAGCCCAGGGAAAGTACTCGACGATCCAGCTCGCCCCCATCTCCCGCACCATCTCCAAGCTGCGTTTGATCTTCCACGGCTCCACCTCGTCGGTCAGGCGGGTGTGGATGCCCATGTGGGGATCGATGCTGTGCACCGTTTGCTGTGGGCCCAGCGAGACCAGCGGCTGGAGCGGCACCCCCGCCAGCACGATCATCACGGCCACCACGACATCCAGCACCCAACGCCTCCGTATGCGCTGCGCCCCCATTTCTCTTGCCAGTCGGTTCATGGCGGCCATTATACCACAGGCCGGGGGGAGGTCCCAAGTGGCTGCCCAGGTTGATGGGGTATGGGACGGTGGGAACTCCCTCTGCCCTGTCAACGCACCGGAGCGAGCGGCGGTTCTGCTGCCTGATGTGGTTGACACCCCCTGTTGCAGGTGTTATAATGTCGTCGCTCCCGGGCGCCCAGCGTGGTAGGCCTGGGAATTCTGTGCATGGGGTGAGCGCTTGGACATTTCAGTTGTCGTTCCGGTGTTAAATGAAGAGGAAAGCTTGCCTCTCCTATACGAACAACTGACAGACGTCCTGTCTGAGAGCGGCTACATCTACGAGATCATCCTGGTAGATGATGGCAGCACCGACCGGAGCTTTGAGATCATGGCTGATCTACAGGCCCAGGATTCACGGCTGCGCATCGTTCGTTTCCGGCGGAACTATGGGCAAACGGCGGCGTTCTCTGCCGGTTTTGACCGGGCCCGGGGCAATGTGGTCGTCACCATTGACGCCGACCTGCAGAACGATCCGGCCGACATCCCGGCCCTCATGGACAAAATGGCTGAAGGCTACGACGTGGTCAGCGGGTGGCGAGTCGACCGCCAGGACCGTTTCCTAGACCGGCGCTTGCCGTCCATTGTAGCCAATTCGATGATCCGTTGGGTCACGGGTGTAGAGATCCACGACAACGGCTGCTCGCTGAAAGCCTATCGCCGCGAAGTGCTGGTCGATGTACGCCTGTACGGTGAAATGCACCGCTTCTTGCCGGCGCTGTGCTATGCGGCCGGCGCTCGGGTGACCGAAATCCCGGTGCGCCACTATCCCCGGCGCTTTGGGCGGGCCAAATACGGCCTGTCGCGCACCGTCAAGGTCTTTCTTGATATCCTAGCCGTTCGCTTCCTGATGAGCTACTCTACGCGGCCGATCCATATCTTCGGCCTGTTGGGGTTGTTCTCCTTTCTGGCTGGTACCGGTCTGCTGGCCTATCTGGCCGTCGTACGGCTTATCTTGCTGCAGCCCATCGCCGATCGACCCCTAACGCTGCTGGCCATCCTGTTGACCATGCTGGGGGTGCAATTGATCACCAGCGGTCTATTGGCCGAGTTGGTGATCCGTACCTACTATGAGAGCCAGGGCAAACCGATCTATACGGTGCGGGAAGAGGTAGGAGGCCCGGGGAGCGCGGAATGAGCGAGGCTGCCGCCACGCACCGATCGCCGGCCTCCCGCATTCTGATGGTTGCGCCCACGCCTTTCTTTGCGGACCGGGGGGGGCACGTCCGCATCTATGAGGAGGCGCGGGCTTTGCAGGCGATGGGGTGTCAGGTAGAGATCTGTACCTACCACCTGGGCCGGGAGCGCCCCGGGCTCGTCACCCACCGCACCCTGCGTATCCCCTGGTATAGCAAACTATCTGCGGGTCCATCCTGGCACAAGCTGTACATCGACGTGCTGTTGTTGATCAAGACCTGGCAGGTGGCCCGCACCTTCCAGCCGGACGTCATTCATGGCCATCTGCACGAGGGTGCAGCCATCGGCTGGGCGGTGGGGCGTTTGCTAAAGTTACCCGTTGTCGGCGATTTTCAGGGGAGCCTTTCGGGGGAGCTCAAGGCCCACGAGTTCATCCCCAGCCGCGGTCGCCTGTACCACTTTGTTGCCACCAATGAAGGCCGGATCGATCGCCTGCCCGATGTGGCCGTCGCCTCGTGCAGCGATGTGGCCGACGAACTGCGCGAGCACTTTGGTGTGCCCGATGTCCTGGTGGCCCTGGACGGGGTCGATACCGAGACCTTTCGCCCAAACGTGGAGGTTGGTGAGTTGCGCGCGCTGGTCCCACCCGGACGCCGGGCGGTCGTCTATTTGGGCTTGCTCACGCCGTACCAAGGGGTGGATCACCTGCTGCAGGCCATCCCCGCCGTCGTCGAGCGGGTGCCCGAGGCCTATTTCCTGGTCATGGGCTACCCCAATGTCCAGGCCTACCAACGCAGAGCGCGCCAAATGGGGATTGCCGAACATGTGCGCTTTCCGGGGCGGATCGACTACGATCAGGCGTCTCGCTATTTGGCTCTCGGCGAGGTCGCCGTCGGTCCCAAGCTTTCCGAGACCGAATCCAATGGCAAGCTCTACAACTATATGGCCTGCGCGCTGCCTACGGTTGCCTTTGATACGCCGGTGAGTCGCGAGATTCTGGGCGATCTGGGCGTTTACGCGCCCCGCGGGGATGTGGGCGCTTTGGCCAGTGCCATCGCTGGGCTCCTCGAGAACCCGGAGCGCAGCCGGCGCCTGGGACTGGATCTGCGACGGCGAGTTGAGGCGCGCTTCTCCTGGCAGAGTACGGTCCGCCAGTTGCGTAGAGCGCATGAACTGGCCATTCTCCGCAACAAAAGAGGCAAGGATGGGTGATGCATGAGCAAAGATAGCGGGCCAAAGCCATCGTGTCTTGGGCGAGATTCTGGCCCTCGACAGGCAGACGACAGCCAGTGCCCGGCCCGGTTGGCAGGCGAATAGTGGACAAAACCAAGAGGGACCGCATCCTCAATATTCTCAAGATCGTTGTCAGCTTGGGGGGACTGGCGCTGCTCTTTGCCAGCGTGGACCTGGGCAGTGCCATCGAGCTGCTGGGCAGCATGAATTGGCTTCCCTTCCTCGGCGCCTTGGCCCTGTTTCTGAGCGGATCCCTGGTGCGTGCGTATCGCTGGGGCTGTCTCGTTTGGGCGCTGGGCGTACAAGTGCGTTGGTGGCGGTTGGTAGCCCTCTACTTCGTGGGCGCCTTCTTCAGCTGGCTGTTGCCGACTGGCGTCGGCGGGGATGCTGTCAAGATGTATGAACTCTCGCGCACCGACCACAAGGCGGCGCCGGCCATCAGTTCGGTCTTGGTCGACCGCTTTCTGGGTTTGTTCGTCCTCTTTGCGCTGGCGCTGCTGGCCCTGATCGTCGGCTATGAACTGGTCGAGCCCCAGATCCGGCTTCTCATCGGCATCGTGTTTCTCGGCAGCGTCGTCGCGGTGTTGTTGCTGCTCCAGCGCACCTGGATCGAGTCCTGGGGGCGGCGGCTGGGCGTCGACCGTATTCTGGCCCGCTTCAAGATCCTCCGCGAGTTGTACGACTCTATCCATCATTATGGCCCCTCGGCCCTGTTGCGGGCCACTGCTGCGTCGGTCGTCTGGAATCTGATCCTGATCCTGGGCTACTACTTGTTGGGTGTGGCGGTGGGCATCGATCTGTCGCTGTGGTATTACTTCTTGTTTGTGCCCATTATCTCCGCGTCGTTGATGATCCCCTCCGTGGGCGGGTTAGGCATTCGGGAGGCGGGCACCGTGCTGCTTTTCATTCAAGTGGGCATCGCCGAACCACAAGCCTTGGCCTTGGCCTTGGCCTACGATATCACGCTGATCATCAATGGCTTGATCGGCGCCCTGGTCTATGCTGTACAAAGCCTGCAGGAGACGCGCCGCTCCTAGGTTTGCCATCGCCTCATCGCGATTTGACAAGAATTAAGATGATGGATATAATGTGCATTCGCGGTCAGAATCGGCCGCGTAGATTCTATGTGCACTGTCCGGTTGAACTGAATGCCAAAATTGCTGTATCGCGTCCTCAGAGTCTCTGAAGTATCCCCTTTTTCTGTTACAGGCGTGGCTGCAAGGACGCTGCATGCGTCTCTTGTGGTCTGAATAGCAAGCTTGGTGTTGCAGTAATTGCCAAGGAGTGAAACGAATGCCCAATCAAGTACGGCGCAAGTCGTATGCACGCATTCCGGATGTACTTGCCCTTCCGCACCTGATTCAGGTACAGCTCAGATCGTACCAAGCCTTTCAGGACGAGGGGCTGCGCGAGCTCTTTGATGAGGTCTCGCCCATTGAGAGTTTCAACGGGAATCTGGAGCTCCACTTCCCGGGCCTCAACGAAGAGGTCAACGAGAAACTCGGTCTGGATTACCGGTTTGATGAGCCCAAGTACACGCAAGAGGAGTGCCTGGAGCGCGACGTAACCTATGCCGCGCCCCTCTACGTCCGCGTTGCTTTGTGGAACAAAGAGAGCGACGAGTGGACGACCCAGGACGTGTTCATGGGCGATTTCCCGTTGATGACCGAGCATGGCACCTTCATCATCAATGGTGCGGAGCGGGTGGTTGTCAGCCAGCTCATCCGCTCACCTGGTGTGTACTTTACCGTCGATGAAGACCGGATCACCGGCCGGGAGCTGTGTATGGCCAAGCTGATCCCCAACCGGGGCGCTTGGCTCGAGTTCGAAACCTCCAAGCGCGACATGCTGTCGGTCAAAGTCGATCGCAAGCGCAAGTTGCCGGTCACGATCCTGTTGCGGGCGGTGGGCTATGGCACCGACGAAGAGCTGTATAAACTCTTCGAGATGGTGGATACCATGCCCGACCACCCCTACTTGCAGGCCACCATCGAAAAGGATCCCAACAAGAGCTCGGAAGAGGCGTTGATCGATTTCTACAAGAAACTACGCCCCGGGGATCCACCCACCAAGGACAACGCCGAGAGTTTCCTAGAGTCGCTGCTCTTCTCGCCGCGACGCTACGATCTCGCCCGGGTGGGGCGCCACAAGCTGAACCGGCGCTTGGGCCTGGACGTACCTCTGGAGAAACGCACCTTGACGCCTGAAGACTTGTATCGCGTCGTGGAGCGCATCATCCAGGTCAACAACGGCATCGAGGGGCCGGATGACATCGATCACTTGGGCAACCGCCGTGTAAAGACCATGGGCGAGCTGATCCAGAATCAGTTGCGCATTGGCTTGTTGCGCATGGAGCGGGTGGTGCGCGAGCGGATGAGTATTCGCGAACCAGAGCAGATGACGCCCATTTCGTTGATCAATGTCCGGCCGGTCGTGGCCGCCACGCGCGAGTTCTTTGGCGGCAGCCAGCTTTCGCAGTTCATGCAGCAGACCAATCCTTTGGACGAACTGACCCATAAGCGGCGTCTGAGCGCCTTGGGTCCTGGCGGTCTCCGACGCGAGCGGGCCGGCTTTGACGTGCGCGACGTGCACCACTCGCACTATGGTCGCATCTGCCCAATCGAAACCCCAGAGGGACCCAACATTGGTCTCATCGGATCGTTGGGCACCTACAGCCGGATCAACGAGTATGGCTTCATCGAGACCCCATACCGCAAGGTGATTCACACCGTGCCCAACCGCCCCGATCGCGTGGTGGGCAAGACCG
>JASFOV010000187.1:0-8226 GCA_050116355.1 Anaerolineae bacterium | reverse complement strand
GTAGCCGTCGCCATCGAAATCGCCGGCGGCCAGGGCAGCGCCAAAGAATTCATTGGTCCCGACAAACCCGGCCACGCCCGGACTGTTCTGGTGCCAGAGCTGCGAAGTTCGGGCCGAAAGCCCCCCCGAGGGCAGGCCGCCGTACAGAACATGCACCGCACCGGCCTCCGTGTACGTTCCGAAATCTTCCTCGCTGACACCGATAGCCAGGTCGGCCGCGCCATTGCCGTCAAAGTCGCCGGCGGCCAGTGCGATGCCAAAGAGATCCCAAGGCTCGATGCCCTCACTAGTGATCAGATCATCCTGGTCCCAGAGCTGGTCGCCGGTAGCCGTCAGGCCGGTGCTCGACCCGTACAGCGCGTGTACCACCCCGGCGCTTTCCACTGCGCCAACATTCTCGCGCGGCACGCCCACGGCCAAGTCGGCATAGCCGTCCCGGTCAAAGTCTGCTGCGCCGGCACCTGGGGAGCCGGCTCCTGCCGCCAAGGCGAGCATCAGCACAGCCCGCAGAAGCCCAATCAGCTTTCGTCTCTTGTGCATCACCCACCTCCGCGTCGCCTGGGTCATGCCTATCCACTCCAGCGTTGCCGTGGCCAAGGCCGGTCCGCGGCTCAGGGTGCGGTCAGGGTATCGGATATCTCAACACTGGCAGTCGTTGTCCAGCGCGGCCAGGATGGATCGCTTGCGTCGCTCCGTTGAACGCGAGAACGAGTCACCGGTTCTCGTGGGAACCTCCTGTTCTTCCAACCAAACCAGACGGGCGGTAACTGCCGGCACGGCCACATACACCGGACCAGTCTGGCCCAGTCAAAACGGATCGGGTGCCGCGCTACCTGTACGCGGTCAGGTACTGCCTTACTCCTCGCGCTCGTACTTGAAGGACACCTTCACTTTGGTCCGGTACGCCTTCACCTGCCCGTCCTCGATCTGCAGGTCCAGCTCTGTCACCTCGGCGATGCGCAGATCGCGCAACGACTGGGCCGCCATCTCGACGGCGGAAGCAGCCGCCTTCTCCCACGATTCGCTGCTGGTGCCGATCAACTCGATGACCTTGTACACACTGTCCATGCCAAGCCCCTCCTTCCATAACAAAGGCGCCGGGGGAAGCCCAAGTCATAGCTTGGCTCCCCTCGGCGCTATGGTGAAACACCGGTGCTGCTCGCCGCTGCCACGGGAGAACGATGTACAGATTGCTTTCCCTTCTATTATAACATATGTGTCAAGAAACAGCCATCGCCCTGAGCTTCGGCTTGGGAAAAACGGCCGATCCGAGGACCGGGCATTTTGCTCCTGGTAGATGGCTGTGCTACAATGAGCGCCAGACGCGTGCAATGCGATCCACGCTGCCAAGGAGGGACCCATGGCCGAGCGGATGCTTATCACCAAGCTGGTGCGGACCGAACCGGTCCGCGCCGACCTGTACGCCAAGGGCCACCAGTGGCCCGACCTGAAACTCTTTGAGCTGTCGGACCTGCTCGAGGTGGGGATCGATCCGGGCGGGTTGGAGATCGGCGAGGAGGTGCCCTGCCGCTTCTGGGCCATCTACGAGCTCAGCGAGAAACTGAACCAGGCGGGCAATCCCTACAAAGACGTGATCGCCCTGGAGCGGGTCGATGCTCTGGCCACGGCGACCAGCACCGACACCAGTGCCCTGCTGGAGGAACTACGGGCCATCCGGGCCTTGCTGGAGCAGGTCGTTCAGGCTCAAGGTGGCTTCCCGGCAGCGGAGGCTGGCGATGCACCCGCCTCGGATGCCGTTGGACCCCGGTATGGAGACGGTAGCGCTGTGAGCGACAATCCCCACGAGCGGGAAGCCTACGAGGCGTACGTGGCGGCTCAGGCCCAGGCACCGGCCAGTGTGCACGCGTTGCGCCGTTGGGCGCAGGACCGCCCCGCTGCGGATGCCTAACCCGCGCACGCACCCCCAACCCCTCCCCGGGAATCCCTGGCTGTAGACACAACGAATGTACCGGCAAAGGAGCCACAGCCGATGACAGAGCAGCAGCGCAACGCACCGAGCGGTATGGCCGCCTTTTGGATTGTGTGGGCCGGACAGTTAGTCTCTATGCTGGGCAGCGGCATGACCCAGTTCGCGCTGACCATCTGGGTGTACCGCGAGACGGGGCGGGCTACCGACCTGGCGCTGGTGGGCGTCTTTTTCACGGTGCCCCTCTTGGTGCTGAGCCCGGTGGTCGGCGTCATGGTCGATCGCTACAACCGCAAGCTGATGATGATGCTCAGCGACCTGGCCGCCGGTGTCACGACCATCGTGGTCCTGGTCTTGTACGTGTCGGGCGACCTCGAGGTATGGCACCTGTTCGTAAATGCCGCCATCAACGGCGCCTTCCAGGGCTTTCAGTGGCCGGCCTACTCGGCCGCCCTGGCGACGATGGTCCGCAAGGAGCAGTATGTGCGGGTCAACAGCATGCTCGAGATCGTCGGACCGGCCTCGGGCATCGTGGCACCGATCCTGGGCGGGGCTCTGATCGGCCTAGGGGACACGGGTGGCTTTGATGGCTTGGTGGTCATCATGGCTACCGACATCGTGACCTTTGTGGCCGCCATCGGTGCACTGCTGTGGATCAATATCCCGTCGCCGGCGCGCAGCCAGGCCGGCGAAGAAGCGGCGGGCGGGTTCTTCAAGGAGGCCATCTACGGCTTCAAGTACATCTTGGCTCGCCCACCGCTGCTGGCGCTGCAGGGCGTCTTCTTGGTGGGCAATTTGCTGTTCAGCATGTCCAGCGGAACCCTGCTGGCGCCGATGCTGCTGGCCCGCACCGGTAGCAATGCCTGGATCTTTGGCGCGTCGCAGAGCATTGGCGGGGTGGCCATGGTTGTCGGTGGCCTGATCATTGGGGGCTGGGGCGGTTTCCAGCGCCGCATTCACGGCGTCCTCATCGGGTGGACGATCTCGTTTGTTGGTACCTTGGTCGCCGGGTTGGGAAGGGCCGAACCGCCGTGGATGATGGGCATCTGGGCGGTGGGTATCTTTATCAGCGCTGTAGTGGTGGCGTTGGTCAATGGCTCGAACCAGGCCATCTGGATGGCCAAGGTCCCACCCGACGTCCAGGGCCGCGTTTTTTCGGCGCGGCGGCTCATCGCCTGGCTGGCCAACCCCCTGGCCGCGCTCATCGCCGGGCCGCTGGCTGACTATGTCGCCGAACCAGCCATGGTGGCCGGCGGCGCCGGGGTGGATCTCTTCGGTTGGCTGGTGGGCACCGGCCCGGGGGCGGGTATGTCCTTGATCTTTGTCTTTACGTCGCTGGCCGGGCTAGCCTTCAGCCTGGGATCGTATCTGGTGCCCATCATCCGCGACGTCGAGGACATCCTGCCCGACCATGATTCAGCGGCGCAAACGGCCTGACTGTACCACTGTACCACTGTCCCAGGGGCCGGGTGGCGGGGATAGTCTATGGTCCTAGCCAACAGAACAGCCAGTCCTGGAGGGTGCAAACCTTTGGCCACCCAAGCTCGGTTCGGATTCTGGATGGTACTTGCCCGTCATCCGAGTGGACTGGCTGTCCTGTGATACAGCCGCTATGGCCGGGAGTTGCGCAGCACGACGGGCAGATGGACAACGTGCTGCTCCCGGGGCATGGCGGCCAACGCGCAGCCAAAGTGGTCGTTTCCCTCGGCCCCGCCCTCGATGTTGGGGCTGTCCTGGTGCCAGAAGCGGTTTCCGTCGGCCGAGATGCCATCGGGCGAGCCATAGAGGACCTGGATGGCACCGGCATCCAGGATCGCGCCGATGTCCTCATTGCGGATGCCGATGGCCAGATCTACGTAGTGATCGCTGTCAAAATCGGCCGCGGCCAGGGCGATACCGAACAGGTCGCCTTCTTCGGCCGTGTCTTCCACAGCGGTCCGGTCCTGGTGCCAGAAGTCGTTGGCTACACGCCGGTACAGCCCGGCCGGACCCCCGTACAGGACCTCCAGGGCGCCGGCGTTCACCAAGCTGCCTAAATCCTCGTAAGGGATGCCCACCGCCAGCTCATCGTATCCGTCGCCATCGAAATCGCCGGTGGCCAGGGCCCGCCCGTACTCGTCTCCCTCTTCGTAGCCGCCGTCATTCCAGACCTGATTGCCGGTGGCAGTCAGCCCGCTGGACGAGCCGTACAGGACGTTCACCGCCCCAGCCTCGCCTACAGTGCCCCAATCCTCATTGGGGACACCGATAGCCAGATCGGCATACCCGTCCCCGTTCAGATCGCCCGTTGCCAGCGCCTTGCCAAAGTAGTCATTCTCTTCGTAGCCATTCCCTATGCCGCTCACACCCTGGACCCAGCCCTGGCTGCCGGCTGCGGACAGACCGGTGGCGGTTCCATAGAGGATGGCCACCCGCCCGGCGTTGAGGACGTTACCCGTGCCGAGATCCTCCCCCGGGAGAGACACGGCCAGGTCATCGTAACCGTCTTGGTCGAAATCGCCGGTGGCCACGGCGTACCCGAACCAGTCCCCCTCTTCAGGCAGCCCGGGCAATCCGTTGTGGCCTTCGTACCAAATCTGGTCGCCCGTCGCGGTGAGCCCGGACGCGGAGCCGTAGAGAACATTCACCGCTCCGGCGGCCAACTCGGGCTCGATGTCCTCGTAGGGCGCCCCGACGGCCAGGTCGTCGTAGCCATCGCCGTCAAAGTCGCCTGCGGCCAAGGCCCTGCCGAATTGGTCACCGGACTCGACCGCACCTCCCACCCCCGGGCTGCCCTGGTGCCAGAACTGGCTGCCGGTTGCGACCAGCCCAGTGGACGAGGCACCGTACAGGATGTGCACGGCACCGCCGTTGTCCGCCGTTCCGATATTCTCGCCGGGCACGCCCACGGCCAGGTCGGCGGCGCCATCGCCGTCAAAGTCGCCGCTGGCCAGCTGCTGGCCAAAATAGTCGTATTCTTCGACGCCGTCGGCCGTGACTAGATCGTCTTGGACCCAGAGCTGGTCGCCGGCGGCAGAGATGCCGCCACTCGATCCGTACAGCACGTTCACCGCCCCGGCGTCGTCCACGGTGCCGACGTCCTCCCATTCGACCCCCACAGCCAGGTCGGCATAGCCGTCCCGGTCAAAGTCCGCGGCGCCGGCCGGCAGCGAAGCGGGCCCGATGGCCAGAACCAGCCCCAGTGCGGCCAACCCGATCCCGGTCCACAGTTGTTGCCTCCTCATTGTGTGCCTCCTTGTGATTGGTGCGATCTTTGGTATGACCTTCTGCAACGGAGAGAGGATAGCCCACCCTGGCCGGTAGCGATCGCCTGTTTGGCCGGGGTACGCGCTGGGTCAGGCTCATGTCTGGCCCTGCAGAAAACGGCTGGCTGATCTATGGTTCCTGCCCGTTCGGAGTGCCGGCGCCTCAGCTCCGTCCGGAGTTGAGGGTAGGTTCTAGTTGGTGCGCTGCCTTCATTATACCACAGATTGTCAACCGTTGATCTTGGCCCATGCTGTGATCAAGTCGGTGGGAAATTCTCTGACCCTATCACCGCGAGAAGCGAGCGGCGTATGCGAGCGCCGAAGCGGTCTGCCACGGCCCAAGGGGAGTCTGCTTCTCCGGTCTGAACGCCACGACAGGCGGTGCAAATAGCGCGCTTCGTAGAGAGGTTCCTATGTACCACGCCTTCAACCTTTTGACAGCTGCCGCCCGTCTACTGCTCCTGGTCCGGTCGATCGGCGGCCGCGGCTGGACCGGGCCCGGGCTCGTGCTCGCTGAGTAAGGCTTCGATGGCGGCCAGCCGCGAGTTGAGCGCCGCGAGCTCGTCTTGGAGTTCGTCTAGGTCGGAAGGTTCCTCTTCCACGTCTGTAGGTAGAAAGAGATTGGCCAAGTAGCTGGCCAGCACGCCAAAGATGCCTACCCCGACTGTCATGAGCGCCACGGCGGCGACGCGCCCCCAGACCGTGACGGGAAAGAAATCACCGTAGCCGACGGTGGCCATGGTCACGATCGACCACCAGAAAGCATCGCCCCCTGAACGGATATTGGACCCCGGCGTCTCACTCTCGAATTCGAGGACGGCGACGGTGGATGCGGTGACGACCACGATGGCCAGCAGAAGCGTGATCAGAGCGGCGCCCTGGGCTCGGTTCTGGTCCAGATCTTGGCCCACATCCGTCAGCCGCCGCTGGCGCAGGGTGCGCACCGCGCGGATCAGGCGGGCCAGGCGTGCGATGCGCAGCGGCAGGATCAGTGGGATACTGCCCAGAAAGTCGAGCCAGCCCCATTTTAGATAGGCACGCTTGTGCGGCGCGCGGCGCAGGGAGCGGATCGAGTCCAGCAGAAAGATGAAGCTGATGGGGATGTCGATCCAAAGCAGGGTTTGGAGAGTCGCTTCACTGAGGGAAAACAGGTAGTAGGCGGCTACCACCAGCAGCGAAAATAGGGTGAGCGCCACGATGAATAGGTCATAGACACCGTCGGGTTCAGAACGTCGCACAGGCGGGGTTTGAGTCATGGCTATGCTCTAGATGGGAATGATGATCAAGTAGTGAGTAGCGGCCAAGAACCGGGACATGGCTCAACTCCTTTTGGCTCAGGGTCGATGCCTCGACTCTGGTGCCAAGGCTGATTTCCATTATACGTCGAGACGAGCACCGGGTCAAGTTGTCCTCAGCCAGGTTGGTCTGCCCGCACCAGCCCGCACTGGCTGCTGCCAGCACGGGTGGCTGGCGCACCGTCAGAGGATGCCAAGCTCCCTGCGGTACAGACGCGCCACCGGCGCGTCTCCATCAGCAAGAACCCGGAGTCAATTCTCCATCACTCTTGCGGGACATAGGGTTCCATGGTTGATTGATCCGCACACTCGTGGTACTATAGATAGAACAAGAAGGGGGCCGTCCCCCACAACGTGGACCGTACCAATCGAGCTCCGCGCCCGATCCCGTGTACCGGTGCTGTTTCCTGAAAAAAAACATCGGGCATCGGGAGCAACAAGTCCACACAATGGGATGGCACCGCCGTTGGCCCAGCGAGCCCAAGGTAGGGGTGATGCATCCCCGCCAAGCGCCTGTTGCGGGGCAGGAGGCGCCTATCAGACAGTAATCCCTTGTGTCTGGCCCATTCCAGCCGGGATGCGTCGCCCTCGCACGGCATCATCCATACGGTCCCGGGCGACCCATCAGATCCAGGTTACGCCCTTAAGCTGGCGCTTGATCCCGCACTGGTACCGGAGCCGGGGATAGCCCAGGACCATACAGGCGACCACGGCGTTGCTGTCGGGGATGGAAAACAACGTTCTCAGCGTGGGGCTTTGCTCGACGGCGGGTGGAATCAGGTCGATGGCACAGGCGCCCAGGCCCAGGGCGTGCGCCGCCAACAGGCCGTACGTCAGGGCAATGTGGGCATCCGCCTCATAGTTGTCGGCGTCGCGGTGGGCATGGAATAGGAGCATGGCTGGCGCATGGCGGGTGATGGTGTCCTCGCTGCCCTCTTTTAGCTCCGGCAAGCGGCTGGCCATCAGCGGGACCACGTGGTGTTTCAGCGTCCGGAACGTGGCGCGGCCGACCTTGCGCCGGACAAATAGCCGGGCCACCGGATGGTGCATGGTTCGCACCAGGCGGTCATAGAGCTCGATCATTTCCGGCAGCGCGCGGCGGATCACGGCCGAATCTTGCACGACCACCAACCCGGTCTTGATGGGGGGAAAGGAGGGTGGCGCGAAGGAGATGGCCTCGACGACGCGCTCCAGGAGTTCTCGAGAGACTGGCTGATCCTTGAAGTTGCGGACCGCCCGGCGGGTGGTGATCATCTGAGCAAAGGGCAGACTGGCCACCGGTCCATTGGGCAGCGGGAAAAAGTCGCGTTCATAGGACAGGCCGTCGACAACGATCGACCGGGTGGGACAGACGGCCATACAATGGCCGCATTGGATGCACAGGGGTAGGCGATCGGGGCGCAGGGCCATCTGGCTGTCCCCTGCGTTGTACATGATCAGGTTGGGGCAGACCTGGCCGCACAAGCCGCAGGCCGTACAGGTCTCAGCCTGGATGCGAATTGATATTGACATAAGCACACCTCATTCTTCCAGGTCGAGCAATTGGCCATGCATGGGCGTACCTTCTCTTTTGGCAGGGCCAGCTAGGGGCGCGGTTGCGCGTGCTGCCTCACGCGGTCCTCGATCTCCCAGGCGTGGTCGAGCATGTGCCAGGCGACGCGCCGGGCAAAGTAGCGCGGCGCCCATAGCTTCCCGCCACGGGGTCCCCGGCAGGGCAGCTCGTCCGCTGCTCCAGCGCGCAGGGCGCTCAATACCTCGT
>JASFOV010000186.1:0-8286 GCA_050116355.1 Anaerolineae bacterium | reverse complement strand
CCGGCAGAGACCAAATCTTTCAGAAGGAGAAGACCGAAAAATGAAGAAGCTCGCAGTACTGAATTTGGTTCTGGTGCTCAGTTTGTTGCTTGGCACCGTAGCGCTCGCCCAGGAAGGCGACTTTGGCGTCATCCAGCGAACGGCCCAGTCCGCCTTGGATGGTTGGAGTCCGACCATCTCAGCCGACGCATTGTACGAGAACTTGATGGATGGCGATGCGTCGAACGATCCGTTCATTGTCAGCGTCCGGGCGCCCGAAGCCTACGAGGCAGGGCACATTCCTGGCGCTATCAACATTCCGTGGAAGCAGATTGCCAAGCCTGATAGCCTGGCCCAGCTGCCCACCGACCAGCCGATCGTCGTCTACTGCTACACTGGCCACACCGGTCAGATCTCGGCCACCGTATTGAAGTTGCTGGGCTATGACGTCCAGAACCTGAGGTTCGGTATGATGGGCTGGACCAAGAACGACGATGTGCTCATGACCACCCGTTTTGGTCCCGACACCGACCAGCGTGACTACCCCGTGGAGACCGAGGTCAATGAGGCGACCGAGACCTATGACTATCCTACGGTCAGCACGGGCGAGTCGGATGCCACCGAGATCGTCCGCGCCGCGGCCGATGCTTGGTTGAATTCGGATTCGTCGCCGATTGTTTCGGCCGACTCGGTCTTTGAGAACCTGAGCGACGGCGATGACAGCAACAACTACTTTATCGTCAGTGTGCGCAGCCCGGACCACTATGCGCTGGGTCACGTGCCGACGGCGATCAATATTCCGTGGTCGCAGATCGCCAACCCCGAGAACCTGGCCAAGCTGCCTGCCGACCAGGCGATGCGCGTCTACTGCTACACCGGCCACACCGGCCAGGTAGCAACGACCGTTTTGGGTGTGTTGGGCTACGATGTGGCCAACATCAAGTACGGTATGATGGCTTGGACCCTGGATGACGACGTTCTCGTCGCGGCGCGGTACGACGTCAACACCGCTGCGGACTATGCGGTCGAAGGCACGGCGGCGGCCGCCGTTGAAGAGACCACGACGGAAGAGGCTACTACCGAAGAGGCGACTACTACTGAAGAGACGCCCACGCAGCTGCCTGAGACGGGCGGCGTGGCCTTCCCGGTGGAGAGCGTGCTGGTGAGCTTTGGCGCGCTGACCGCCGCGGCGGGTCTGTTCCTGCGCCGGCGCAAAGCGGCGTAGTCGATCGCGATGATATGGTAGGGTGGGCATCGCGCACAGCGATGTCCACCCGCCTGCGTATTCCGGCCCAACAGCAGCGGCGATGGCGCCGCAGGACACTCTTGGAGAGAAGCGTATGAGAAAAACGATGAAGTTTTTGGCGCGCTGGAGGGTGGCAACGGTAGCAGCGGTCCTGCTGTTGCTGGTCACACTGCTCCTGGTGGGGTGCGGGGCCGAACCGACCACTCCGCCGACGGTGCCGCCCGAGCCTACAGAGGTTGCGGCCGAGACCTCGGCGCCGACCTCTGCTCCGACTGAGCCGCCGACCCCCACTCCGGAACCGACCGAGGTTCCGTCCAGCCCGACCCCGGAGCCAACGGCCACCGAGGAGCCCACGCCCGAACCAACACCCGAGCCGATAGACGATTCGGGCTGCATCACCTGCCACACCGACGAAGCTACGCTCCAGGCTTTGGCCACCGAACCCGAGGAACCGGAAGTCGAATCGGAAGGGGAGGGTTGAGGCGGTTCTGTGCCTCCGTTGGAGGCATGGGAGAAGGTCTTTATCAGCGATGATACCTTCCTGGAGTCGATCCATGGCCAGCTGGGCTGTATCACCTGTCACGGGGGCGTTAGCGGCGGCAAGGGCATGGAGGCCCATGAGGGCGTGGTGACCGAGCCAGACTCGGTGGAGGCATGTGGCGCGTGCCATACCGATACGGTCATGGCTGACGCAGAGAGCTTACACTCGAACTTGACCGGCTACGACCGGGTGATCATGGCGCGGTCAACCGAAGAGAAAAAGCCCCAGCTCGAAGAGATGATGGCCAACCACTGCGACAAATGCCATACCAGTTGTGGCCAGTGCCATGTCAGTATGCCGACCAATTTGGGCGGCGGGCTGTCGGCGGGACACGAATTCAAGGAAGTCCCGCCCATGAACCTGACGTGCACCGGCTGTCACGGCAGCCGCATCAACGACGAGTACAAGGGCAAGAATGAGGGTGTCAAGGCCGACACGCACTGGATCAAGGGCGGCATGCCCTGCTTTACCTGCCACACGGCCGACGAGATGCACGGCAAGCTAGGGGCGGCCGAGTACCGTTACGACGGAGCACCGACGCCCGGCTGCCAGGCAGAGGGTTGCCACGACACAGTGGCGCCCGGCGATGGCATCGCCAATCACACCGAGCAACACTTCGAAGCGATGAGCTGCCAGGTGTGCCACTCGGTGGCGTACAAGAACTGCTGGAGTTGCCATGTGAGCCAGCAAGATGGCGTGGCGATCTACAAGATCGAGCCGTCGGTGATAGACTTCAAGATCGGTCTGAATCCGCTGCAGAGCGAGGACCGGCCTTGGAAGTACGTGCCGGTGCGGCATGTGCCTATCGATCCCGAGGCGTTCGCCTACTATGGCGAGGACCTGTTGCCGAACTTTGATGCGGTACCGACGTGGAAGTATGCTACGCCACACAACATTCAGCGTAACACGCCGCAGACCGAAACCTGCGATGCGTGTCACGGCAACGCAGACCTCTTTTTGAGCGCGGACGACGTGCGGCCTGAGGAGCTCGAGGCCAATCAGGACGTCATTGTGGAGGAAATTCCACCGGCGTTTGGCGGCGGGAACTAGGCCCACGAGTACCGGTGCCTACAACAGAATGTAAGATAGCGCCCCGGGCGGGGTTCCCTGCCCGGGGCGTTGGTTTTGCACTGGGCTTCTCGGCTAGAGATAGTCCTCGATGCGGTGTCGGGCAGCATAGGCGGCCGCCTGAGCCCTGGAATTGAGGCCCAACTTGTTCAGCATGGCACTTACGTAGTTGCGTACAGTCTTTTCGCTGAGGTGCACGGCCTCTCCGATCTCGCCATTGGTCGCGCCTTCAGCGACAAGGGCGAGGATCTGCATTTCCTGGGCGGTTAGGTCGGCAAAGGCATGGGCCCGCTCCAGTTCGCGCACTTGGCGCATCCGGGCTAGGACCTGTGATGTGACGGCGGGGTCCAGCAGGCTTTCGCCGCGCCCAACCCGTTCCAACGCATCAATCAGGTCTTCGGAGCCGATCTTTTTCAGCACATAGCCATCCGCACCATTGGCGATGGCGTCAAAGAGTACTTCATCATCCGGATAAGAGGTCAGCATGATGACGCGCGTGTCGGGCCGCAACTCCTTGATCTGCCGGCAGGCGTCCAAGCCACTGCCGCCTGGCAGGCGTACATCCAGTACGACTACGTCCGGCGCCAACTGCTCAGCCTGGTTCACCGCTTCGCGAACGCTTCCCGCTTCGCCCACTACTTCCATGTCGGGTTGGCGATCGATCAGGGTTCGTATGCCAACACGGACTACTTCGTGATCGTCCACCAGCAGAATTCGTAGACTCATAGCTCCACAACCTCACCGCTGCGGCCGTTGCCGCTCTGGCCGGCGCAGGGAATCTTGAGTGTCAAACGCAAGCCGGGTCCGTTATCGCTGTCGAGGAGCAGGTCGCCGCCCAATAGGTGGGCGCGCGCGCGCATATTGGCAATACCCTGGCTTCGCGGGTTTCCACCATTCAGCGCCTTGTCATCCAAGCCCCGGCCGTTGTCGGAAATGGTCAAGTAGGTAAAGTCGCCGGCGTAGGTCAAGTTGACATTGACTTGTGTGGCGTGTGCATGTTGGACGACATTGCTCAGCGCCTCGCGCGCCACCTGGGTAATGTGCGCGATCCGATCGTTGGCCAGCCAGCAACAACGTTGACCGGTCACCTCCAGGTTGACGTCAAGCAAGGTGTCGACCCGCAAATCGTGAACCAGGTTATCGAGGATCGTCTCCAGCTCGCGCCCTTGCTCGGCGGCACGCAGGTCAAAGATGTAGCGGCGGATATCTTGGATGGCCTGGTTCAAGGCATACATCACCGTGGCTACCTCTCGCTGGGCCTGGGGCGGGTTCTCGACGACCAGATGGCGGGCTTCCTCCAGGCGCAGGCCGGCGGCGTACAGGTTTTGGATGATGCCATCGTGCAGCTCGCGCCCGATCCGCTCCCGCTCAGCAGCCAGCGCTTGGACCCGTTCCATGACGGCGATGCGGCGCTCCGTCTCGACCTGGAACACGTCCAGGGAGCGGGTAACAAAGAAGGCCATGGCCAGCCCACACACGGAACGAAAGACGGGCGCCGGGATCTGAAGCGTGCGGTCGAGTAGATCGTAGTTAACGACGCTGGCCAGCAATGTGGGGGCCGGCGGCACGAGCAGCCCGCCTGCCACGGCATAGGCCGCAAAGGCAAATCCGGCTCCGGTCAGGTAGCGGGCGATGCGCGGCAGATCCCGGCGACGCATCTGGCGCGCCTGGCGCAGCAGCCCGGCGCTGGCCAGGGCAGCGCCAGGCAGGCAGAGCAAGTAGCGGCTCCAACCGTCACCGACGGCGACCAGTACGCCGAGTGGATCCTGGGCCAGGATGCCGCGCAAGGCGACGGCCGCAGCCCACAGGATCAGCACGACGGCAGGCAAGGCGCGTAGGAAGCGCAGGCGATGGGGAATTTGGGGCACCAACAGCTCGACGCCGAACTGAAAAAGGGCAAAGAAGGAAAAAGCCAGTAGCAGAAGGTGGGCGATAACCATCATGCGCACCACCACATCGTCGAGGTAGAGGGCCTGGAGGGGGATAAAGATATAGCCCCACTCGTTGAGGCCGTGGGCAATGCCAAAGGCGGCCAGCCAGGGCAGCGGGCGCGCCAGTTCCAGGTCGCTGCGGCGCTGCCACTGGAGTCCGACGATCAGGCCGGTGATGAAAAACACCAAGCCGTAGACAAAGTATAGGATGATCCAATTGACTTCCAAAATCTCGGTCAAACTTGTCACGGATCCACACTCCGGCGCCATTATAGCACCAAGCGCGGTTCCTGTGAAATCCCGGCAACTATATTGCCGCAATGTCCCTGAAAAGTAGGGACAGTTGTCACCTACGCCCGTTGCGGAGATGTGGTAAGATGTATAAGATCGGGCTACAAACGCAGCCCGAATCGCGTGGCGTTGTTTGGAAGAGATGCCGTTCGATGCGGAAAAGGAGACGCGCGGCGGTAGAGAGTATGCGATTGAATAACGTGTCTGCCACTGAAGTCAATTTTCGTCTAGGAGGAGAGTGTACACGATGAAGTGGAAAGTGTCTGTAGTAATGGTACTGGGGCTGTTGTTGGTCGGGCTGTTGCTGGTGGGTTGTGGGGCCACTCCGGAACCGTGCCCCGAATGCCCAACCGCAGAGCCGTGCCCCGACTGCCCCGAGTGCCCCGAGGCAGAGTGTCCGGAGTGTCCCGAGGCAGAATGCCCCGCGGTCGAATGCCCGGAATGTCCGGAGGTTGAATGCCCGGAGGCGGAAGCGGCTGGCTGCCCATTTGAGGATGATTGGGCCGGCTCAGGCCATGCCGATGCCGAGGCTGAGGCGTTCCGCCATTGGGATGAGGACGACCCGGCCGTGGTCCCGGCGGGCTGTGCCAAGTGCCACAGTGAAGGCGGCGCCCTCGACTTTTTCGGGGCGGATGGAACGGAAGCGGGTGTGGTTGACGGCGATCATCCCATTGATACGGTGATCTCCTGTGCTGTATGCCATAACAACGCTACGCTGACGTGGGACACGGTCGTCTTCCCCTCGGGCGCCGAGATCAGCGGCCTGGGGGCTGAAGCACGCTGTATGGAGTGCCACCAGGGACGGGCCTCAGGTCTGTCGGTGGAGGAGTCCATCGCCGAGGCGGGTCTGGAGGACATGGACACCGTCAGCGAGGATTTGGGCTTTACCAACATCCACTACTATGCCGCGGCGCCGACGCTGTACGGCACGCGGACCATGGGCGGCTACCAGTACGAGGGCAAGTCGTACGACTACAAGAACGATCACGTCGACGGCTATGACACCTGCATCGGCTGTCACAGCCCGCACACGCTGGAGCTGAAGGCCGAAGGCTGCGCCGAGTGCCACAGCGAGAGCGACCCCAAGGATATCCGCATGGCGGGCTCGCTGGTCGACTATGACGGCGACGGTGATATGGAAGAGGGCATCTACTACGAGATCGAGACGCTGCAGGAGATGCTGTACGGAGCCATGCAGGCCTACGGCAGCGAAGTGGCGGGCAGTGGTCTGGTCTACGATGCAGCTTCCTATCCGTACTTCTTTGACGATGCCGGCGAGCGGTATGCGTCGTGGACGGGGCGGTTGGCCAAGGCGGCGTACAACTACCAGACGTCGCTGAAGGATCCGGGCGCCTACGCGCACGGCGGCAAGTATATCATCCAGCTCCTGTACGATTCGATCGAGGATCTGAATCAGGCGCTGTCGACGCCGGTGGATCTGAGCAATGCACGCCGCATCGACCACGGCCACTTTGCCGGGTCGGAAGAGGCGTTCCGCCATTGGGACGAGGACGAGCCGGCCATGGTATCCGGTAGCTGCTCGCGCTGCCACTCGGCCGCGGGTCTGCCCTTGTGGGCCACGGAAGGGGTCGAAATCTCGCAGATGCCGTCCAATGGCTTCAAGTGCGACACCTGCCACAACAGCCTCACGGACCTGACGATCTACGAGTTTGCGTCGGCCACCTTCCCGAGCGGCGCCACGGTGGATAGCGGGGAGCCGAGCACCAACCTGTGCATGCAGTGCCACCAGGGTCGTAGTTCTACGACCCAGGTCAACGCCGCCACGGCGGACATGGATGCCGACACAGTCAGCGAGGATCTAGGCTTTATCAACGTCCACTACTTTGCCGCCGGCGCGACCCTGTTCGGCAACGAGGTGCAGGGCGCCTACCAGTACCCCGACAAGGAGTACGTCGGTCGCTTTGCCCACGTCGAGCCCTACAGCAACTGCAACCAGTGCCACAACACGCACGCGTTGGAGGTTGAGGCTGAAGCGTGCAGTGCTTGCCACGGCGAGTTCGAGGAGCTGAGCGACATTCGCATGGACAGCACCGACTATGACGGCGACGGCGATACCAGCGGTGGCATCGCCTCCGAGATCGCCGGCATGTCCGACGCGCTGTACGCGGCGATGCAGGACTATGCGGCCAACACGGTTGGTACGGGCATCGTTTACGATTCTCACGCCTATCCTTACTTCTTCATGGATACCAATGGCAATGGCGAAGCCGATCCGGACGAGGCGAACTATGGCAACCAATATGCCTCGTGGACGCCGCGTCTGCTCAAGGGTGCCTATAACTACCAGTACGCCCAGAAGGATCCCGGCGCCTTTGCCCACAATGCCAAGTACGTGCTGCAGGTTCTGTACGACAGCATTGAGGACGTGGGTGGGGACGTGAGCGGGATGACCCGGCCCTAGACAGACGATCCAGAGTTTGTCTGGGAAGTCGTCTGTAGTGACGTAGACTGATGAGGGAGCGGGTGCGTCTAGCCCCGCTCCCTTTGCTGTTTTATCCTCTTTGCCGATGTATGGCGTCGACCGTGCCTGGTACCTGGCTTGTTGGCCGGGACTTGATATGGGGCGGAACCATGATATAATGGACTCTCCACGCCAGTTTCGGCTCCATACTAACCTTGTTGACCGTTTTCGTACCCGATCCGTCGTCCAGGGAGACGACCAGCGAGACCCATGAGGGGGGAAGGCGATGAACGAAAAAGTCGAACCGCCGGATGGAGGACCTTTGGATGAGCCAGTTAGCCGCCGGGGTCTGCTGAAATATCTACTACTGGGTTTCTCTGCCTTGGCAACCGCCGGGGGCGTGCTGACGCCCATTATCGCCTACCTGTGGCCGCCAAGGACGGCTGCGGCTGAAGCGGGTGGACGGGTAGCTGTGGCCTCAACGGCTGATCTGCCTGAGGGCAAGGGCGAAGTCTTTTCGGTGAACAACAAGCCGGTCATCGTGATCCATACCCCGGACGGTTTTGTGGCGGTCTCTGCGACCTGCACGCACCTGGGCTGTATTGTGTTTTGGAACGAGCAGCGACAGGTGATCGCCTGCCCGTGCCACGAGGCCTATTTCAACACCACGGGTGCCGTAATCTCGGGACCACCACCCTCACCTCTTGAGTCCTACCGCGTCCAAGTGGAGGGTGACCAGATCTATGTGGAAGGGGGGCAGAGCTAATGGAAGCACAGTCGCGTGCCAAGTGGTGGACCCGGATGTGGG
>JASFOV010000185.1:0-8331 GCA_050116355.1 Anaerolineae bacterium | reverse complement strand
GCCCGAGCCAGCGGTTGGCGGAGCTTGACGTTGGATGTGCTGCGGGCCGAGCGACCCAAGGCCGCGATCTGCTGGGCGAGGGCCATGCGATCCAGGAGATCGGGATCGACCGCGGTCTCGTCGGCTGTGGGCCAATCGCACAGGTGCACACTCTCGCAGGCCTCTTTGTCGACCGAACGAGCTAGGTTCTGGTACATGGCTTCGGTCACAAAGGGCATGAACGGCGCCAGCACCTTGGACAGGGTGACTAGGATCTGGTAGAGCGTGGCATAGGCAGCGTCTTTGTCGGCATCGTGCTCGCTCTTCCAGAAACGCCGGCGACTGCGGCGGACGTACCAGTTGGTTAGGTCGTCGAGCAGGGGTTCGATGACCAGCGTGGCGCCATAGGGATCGTACTCGTCCAAGCGGTTGGAAACCCGAGCCACGACCTGGTTTAGGCGGGCAAGGATCCAGCGGTCCAATGGCTGGAGGCTGGAGGCATCCACGTCGCCGCCCGGCACCCAGCCATCGAGGTTGGCGTAGGTTACAAAGAACGAGTACACGTTCCACAGTGGGATCAAGAAGCGGCGTCGTGTCTCGTCGGCCACGCCGTACCCAAACAGCAGGTTTGTCTCTGGTTTGTGGGCACAGTACATCCAGCGCATCACGTCGACGCCCATGGTGTCGGCGGCTTCGTTGAACTCGATGGCATTGCCCCAGCTCTTGTGCATGGCCCGGCCGTCTTCGGCCAGGAGGGTGGCGTAGGTTTGGACCGTGCGGAACGGCGCCCGCCGTTCCATGATGGTGCTCATGGCCAACATGGAGTAGAACCAGTTGCGGAACTGGCCCGGAAAGCTCTCGGTGATCAAGTCGGCAGGGAACCACTGCTCCCAGTAGCTGCGATTGGTGCCATACTCCAGGGTGGAGTAGGCCACGATGCCGGCATCCAGCCAGGGATTGCCCACGTCCGGGATGCGGCTGACGGTAGCTCCGCACTGCTCACAGCGGATCTTGACGGCATCCACGTAAGGTCGGTGGGGGGTGTGTCCTTCGAACGCTTCCCAGCCTTCCACGGCCTTGGCCTTGAGTTCTTGTTCGCTACCGATGACGTCGAACCAGCCGCAGGACTGGCATTCCCAGATGGGCAGTGTCAGGCCGTAATAGCGCTTTTTGGAGATCATCCAATCGTGCATGTTGCGCAGCCAGTCCATCTCGCGCTCGAAGCCAAAATCGGGGATCCAGCGCGTCTCTTGCACCGAGTCCATGATCAGGTAGCGGAGGCGGCTGGCCTTTTCCTCAGGTGTTACGTGTTCGTAGGGCTTGTCGAGCAGTTCACCCATGTCGATGAACCATTCGTCCACCAAGCGGAAGACCAACTCCTCCTGGCATCGCCAGCAGACGGGGTAGCGGTGGGTGTAGTCCTGCAGACGATAGAGAAGGCCCTTGTTCTCCAGATCCTCAAAGATGGGCTGGGCCGTCTCGTGGACGTTGAGACCTGTCAGCCAGTCGAAGCCGTCTACAAAGATCCCCGCGTCGTCCAGGGGTGCGATGGCTGCCAGGCCATACTCCCGGCCCAGCTCAAAGTCCTCCGCGCCACAGCCGGGGGCGATGTGCACGATGCCCGTACCTTCCGACTCGCCTACTTCCTCCCAGAGGATGACGCGGTGGGCCGTGGCAGAGCCGCTATCCTGTTGTTGGGGCAGTTCGTCGAACGGGCCATCGTAGGTCCAGCCCTCCAAGTCGGCGCCGGACTTGACGTCGAGGACGGTATAGTCGCCCCGCACCGCGTTCTCGAGCGCCCCTTGACTCAGCCAGAAGCGAAGACCGCGGTTCTCGACGAGGACGTAGGGCAGGTCGGGATGGACCGCCGCCGCTACGTTGCTGGTCAGTGTCCAGGGAGTGGTCGTCCATACCAATAGGTCCTCCCCGGGCCGGTTCCGCAAGGGAAAGCGCAAGAAGACGCTGGCATGGGTCAGCTCCTGGTAGCCTTCGGTGACGATCTCATGCTGGCTGATGCCGGTGCCGCAGCGGGCGCACCAAGGCATGACGTCGGTGCCCTTGTAGATCCAGTCGTGTTCGTGGCACTTTTTGAGCGCGGTCCAGATGTTATAGTTGTTCTCGTTGCTGAAGGTGAAGTAGCTGCCACCCAACACGGGCAAGCCGAGATGGCCAACGATCTGCTCGACTGTACCGGTCAGGGGACCGTGGGGCCCATCCACGGTGATGACCTGGGTCCGATCCTCGGCCATCTTGGCCTTCAAGCCGCGTAGAAACTCGGGATCGTTCCAGTCCATCCAGTACCCGAGTCGAATGGATTGCTCGGTCTGGACGGCGGCGTACTCGAGGACACGCTGCTTGCATAGATTGACAAAGTCGGCGAGACCGTAGGCCTCGATGTCTTTCTTGGTCTTGAAGCCACGAGCCCGCTCCACGTTCACCTCAACCCACAGCCCCTGGCAGTCAAATCCGTTTTGCCAGCGCTGGTCGAAGCCTTGCATAGCCTTGTAGCGCTGGAATATATCTTTGTAGGTGCGTCCCCAGGCGTGATGGACGCCCATAGGGTTGTTGGCCGTGATCGGCCCGTCGATGAACGAGAATGTTTGTTTGCCGCTGTTCTTCTGTTGTAATTTGCGAAACGCGCCGGTGCGCTTCCAAAAGTCGAGCACCTCGTGCTCTTGCTCGACAAAGTTCACTTGGTTGGGTACTGCTTCGAACATTGTTCCTCCTCTGAAATCGTCGTGCTGGTCCCTCGATGGATGGATGCCCATGGTATGCTGATTTCAGAGCCTCCGATCGAGCACGGAGATGGCGATTGGTACAGTTGCATCTCCCAGCCTACCTCCTCTCCGCAGCGAATCCTGCGCCTGGCGGAAGATAACGCCAGGCTGTCGCCCCGCTTGCGGCTGCGCCCTGGACTGCGTGCCGGGACGATCTACCCATCGTCTACTACTTGAAGGTAGATGCGTTTGTTGATGGCGCCCTTGCTCTTGTAGTCGACAACGCGCAGCGGACCCACCTCAGACGTATTGGCCACGTGCGTACCGCCGTCCGCCTGCAGGTCGAGGCCGACGATCTCTACGGTGCGTACCTCCTGGATCTGCGGTGGCAACAGATTGATTTTGGTACGGATCAGATCCGGGATTTGAAAGGCCTCCTCGCGGGGCAGGATCGCGATCCGGACAGGCAGTCCCTTGGCAATCTCGGCGTTGACATTGGCCTCGATCTCGGCCACTAGCTCCTTGCGCATGGTCTCAAACTCAAAGTCCATACGCCCCTTCAGGGGTTGCATGTTGCCGCCGGTGACGGACGCGCCATAGTCACGCCAGATCACGCCGCACAAGACGTGAAGGGCGGTATGGGTGCGCATCAAACGGTAGCGCCGCTCCCAATCCAGTTCGCCACGGATGGTTGTTCCTGTGGGCGGTATATTGCCTTCCAACGTATGCCAGATCTGCGGTCCCCGCCTTTTGACCTTGACTACCGGGGCAGTTCCGCCATCCCAGTGGAGGACGCCCACGTCATTTGGTTGACCGCCTCCCCCCGGGTAGAAGGCGGTCTGATCTAGGGCCACGGCTTGACCGTCCACATCGGTTACCTGGGCATCGAACGTTTGGATGTAGCTGTCCGTTTGGTACAGTTGCTCGGTCATGGCCATCCTCACTTGTAGGGATCCCACTGCAGGTCTGGATTGTCCTGTTCTCGCTCGTAGAAAGCGACCAGCTCATCGAGCAGCGTCTCCAGGCTCAGGCTGCTGGCTGCAGGCCGCCGGTCGGCGCCCAATGGCTGTAGGCGGGGTTTGGTCACGGCATTGCCGTCATACGTCCACTGCACCTGCTCCTGCTCCAAGTCCTGCAGTCGTGGCAAGAGGGGCGCTAGATCGATGCGCGGCTGTACGGGACGGCTGGTAAACTGGACCCAGGTCTCGTAGCGATACTGTAGCTCATAACGCCCGCCTGGCAAGGCAGTCAACACGCGCAAGCGCTCGGTGCTGTTGTAGAGGACCATGGGGTGCAGGGGCTCTGGCGTCTGGGCCACAGCCAGGTCCACGTGGGGCACCTCATGCAATTCTACCTGCCCCGTGACCATGAGGGTCTTGCTGCGGAGCATGACGGACCATTCCAAATCCCACCATGGTCCAAATCGATCGGTATCCTCCAGGAACTCCTCGAGCACCGGCAGTAGGGCCCGATAGCGGCTACTACCACTACCGTCATCCTCCACCAGTTCATCGGCGAGGGGTGAGGTGGCCGGGTCGGCGTAGCTGCGGATGATGAAAACGACTTTGGCAGCTTGTGGCCGGCGATAGTTGTCGAAATCGCCAGCGGTGGCGACATCGATCAGCAGATCCCGCTGGGCCAGGGCCTGCTCGGGATGGAGCATACACCATAGGGAGCACAGGCCATCCTCGTCGAAGTGATTGTTAGATACCGCACGCACCCGGGGCGCGTACTTTTTGGCTGCTCCAGGAGTGGCGAGATAGTTGAGGACGATCTCGGTGCTCGTATCCGCCTGAAACTCGGCCGGAGCCCCGCTGCCAGGCCAATGGCTGAGGGTCAGTACGGTGTCCTCTTGGGCCGCACCATCGACAATGATATTGGGTACACCTGCTAGCTCGGAGTAGGGCACATATTTCACGTAGATCCTCCCATAGAAAAGGCACTCCCATCCCAAGGGACGAGAGCGCCTGCGGAGCACTCCCGCGGTACCACCCTTCTTAGCGTTACCGCTCACTCAACCAGGTACGGCCTGACTCCACGGAGAGGCGATACCTGCGCCCGGCTAACGATGGGCGAATCCGGCCAAGCCTACTGATCTGCCTGGGGAGTTCGGTGTAGGAGATGCTGCAAGGCACTCCCATCCTTACGTGTTGTTCCCAAAGGCTAGATGTTCAGTTGGCAGCTCCAGGAGGATTTTCAGCAAGATTCCCGTATCCGGCTCTCACCACGCGGGCCGGACTCTCTGGACGGTGCGTCTCGCCTACTCGTTCCCTTCACAGCCTTTGATGTATGATTTTTACAGGAACGGTGTCGTCCAGCAACAGTTCCTTCATGGACCGTATTGCAGGGTCCCATTATACACGAGAAGCCACAAAAGGGCAAGTGAACCAGATGACAGCCACCTGCTGCCTGGCGGGTGGGAACCGGATGGATTGCTATACAGAGATGGGCAGGCACATACCAAGTGGATCGCCTGGCTGGGTGTGCAATTGGGGGACTGGCAGCGGTGCCTTGGCAAAGGGCCTAGTGGCCGAGGACACGAACGCTCTCTTCGCGCGGCTGTGTCCTAAGATCCACGCGGGCAAAGCGCTCCAAAAGCTCGCGACCGCGGTTGCGGCGCTCCTTCATGCGGGGATCGCGGGCTTTCCATTGGCCCTTAAGCTGCTTGATGACGAGGGCGCTGTCGCCCCGTATCTCGAGGGCAAATTCCTCTGGCCGGCGCCCGCCTTCTTGGATCCGGTGGCACAGGTCTTGGAGCGCGGCCAACAACGAATCGTACTCGGCTTCGTTGTTGGTGTATCCTTTGCCGAATTCCAGCCGTTCTACTCGTTGTGCACCGTCCTGTACGCGGGTGATGGCATAGCTGCCATATCCCCAGCCGGGGTTGCCTTTGCTGCCCCCGTCGAACACGAGGAGGTAGTCGGGCTGCTGATCCGAAGGGGTGTTGGTCGAGGAGGCTTCCGACAGGTCTTCAGTGGCCGGGGCGCTGGTCAAGCCGCTGGGCAATTCGCCTCTCTGGGCCAGTAGCCGGAAGAGATGCTGCTTTTCCTCCGGTTGGAGCGCAGCAATGGCCGCTGCAATCTCTTGTATTCGCTCCATGCTGTACGCGCTACAGGCTCAATCGTCCAGCGGACATTTCGGCATATAGGTATTCGAGGTTGGCCTTGTGCATGCGCTGTACCAATCCGCCGAGGGGGATGCGAGATTTGCCGCAGGATTCAATGTCAATCTTGGCCAGATCGGAGGCGGGCCGGTCGGCCGCCAGGAGCTCTTGAACCTTTTTCATGGCTGTCTTGATATAGAAGATGTTGCTGTCGACTGTCTCGTCGATCTCGCCACGCAACAACACGCCGCCATGCCCTTGGATCACGTTTTCCAGGTTCAGCGGCTTGATCTTTTTTAGCGACCGGATCATGGCCTCCGGATCTCCTCGTACTAGGAACGGAACCGGAGTCACGAGATCGCTAGTGATGAGGACCTTGTCCTCGCGAACGTGGAGCATGATGCCATCGGAGGTGTGGCCGGGAGCATACATCAAGTGCAAGGTCTTTTCGCCCAGCCGGATCAGCAATTCGGTCTCGAATACCAGTTGTGGCACACGCAGTGTTACCTCTTCCAGGGCCGGCGTCTGTACTTTGGCCTGTGCAAGGCTCTCTTGCCCGACCTTGAGCAGAATCTGACGGCACAGACGATGGGCTACGAGTTCGGCCTCAGGAAAGAGGTAGCTCCCATAGATGTGGTCGGCGTGATGGTGGCTGTTCACCACATAGCGGACTCCCTTGGGGCAGCGGTCCAGGGCAAAGGCACGAACCTGTCTGGTCTCCTGAGGAAAGGGCAATGTGTCGACAACCACCGCACCATCGGGTGTGGTAATAACTACGGCCGACACTTCGGCGTACAGGCTGCTGATAAAGACGTAGACGTCTTCGGTGACTCGTTCGCGTAGCATGTTAGCTCCTGAGGTCTCGCATGGCGTTCAGCATACCATAAAGAGGCACCCTTGTCAAGGCCTAGTTATGTTTTCTTTCGCAACCAAGTTGTATTATTTCGAATCTACTTGTTTTCTGGAGGCTGGCAAAGACGTGGATCGAACCTGAACCTAAGCGCACGGCGACGGGGGTGAGGCGGGCGACATCCGCCAAGTCCCCAAGCATTTGGAAAAGCCCGTCAACTGTGGTATAGTGAAGGCCGCTGCGCCGGGGATAAGGTCGTCACGATGGTCCCCCGCCAACGACCCATGCCTCCAACAGGAGCAAGAGAACAGAGAAGGATGGAATTTCATGAGAAAGATCTGCGTGATTGGCGTCGGTTACGTCGGTCTGGTGACCGGCACCTGCTTTTCCGATCTGGGTCACGAAGTAACCTGTGTGGACATTGACCCGGCCAAGATCGAGAAGCTGAGTGAGGGCGTGATGCCCATCTACGAACCGGGCTTGGAGGAGATGGTACGACGCAATGCCCAGGCGGGCCGTATCCATTTTACTACGGATTACAAGCAAGGGCTCAGCGAGGCCGAGTTCGCTTTTATCGCGGTGGGCACTCCTCAAGGCAGCGGTGGGGAGGCCGACCTGAAGTACGTGCGGTCCGCGGCCAAAAGCATTGCCCAACATATGTCAGGACCACTGATCATCGTCAACAAGAGCACCGTGCCGATCGGTACGGGGGACTGGGTGGCAGATATTGTCCGGCGGCACGAGCCGGAGCCGATCGAGTTCTCTGTGGTGAGCAACCCCGAGTTCTTGCGGGAAGGATCGGCCATCAACGACTTTATGCACCCAGACCGCATCGTGCTGGGGTCGTTGGATCCCGACGCCGCAGGCCAGGTGGCCAGTCTGTATTTGTCGCTGCGGGCCCCGATCATGATTACGGATCTGCGCACCGCGGAGATGATCAAGTACGCCTCGAATGCGTTCCTGGCGACCCGCATCTCGTTTATCAACGAAATCGCCAGCATCTGCGAAGCGCTGGGGGCTGATGTTAAGGAAGTGGCGGTGGGCATGGGCTACGATACGCGGATCGGTCGTTACTTCCTGGACGCCGGGATCGGCTATGGCGGCAGTTGCTTCCCCAAGGATGTGCAGGCCCTGGCGCATATGGCGGCCGTGCATGGATGTCACCCACAACTTCTGCGGGCGGTGATGGACATCAACCTGGACCAGCGCCGGCAGGTCATACACAAACTCCGTGAAATGCTGGGGACGCTTGATCAGAAAGCGATCGGGGTTCTGGGACTGGCTTTCAAGCCCAATACGGATGATATGCGAGAAGCTCCCTCTGTGGAGATGATCCATTTGATGCAAAGTGAGGGCGCTCAGGTGCGGGCCTATGATCCGGTGGCGATGGTCAATGCGCCTCTGTATCTGCGCGATGTCACTTTGTGCGAGGACGCATACGATGTAGCCAAGGGGGCCGATGCCCTGGTCATCGTCACTGAGTGGAATGAGTTCAAACATCTTTCGCTGCCGAAACTCAAGGAGTTAATGCGCCAACCGATCATCGTCGACGGCCGCAACATCTATGATCCGGAGCAGATGAAAGAGCTAGGATTTGTCTACCGGGGAATGGGCCGCGGCTACGATCTGTAACCGGCCCGCTGGCCATGGCACACAAGACCTGTATGGAAGTGTTGAGGTGT
>JASFOV010000184.1:0-8369 GCA_050116355.1 Anaerolineae bacterium | reverse complement strand
CGTTCCGGTGGAGAACCGGATTGGTGATGAGGGAGAAGGCTTCAAGATTGCCATGAGCGCGCTGGACAATGGGCGGTACACCGTGGCAGCCGGAGCAACGGGCTTGATCCGGGCCTGTATGGAGGAATCGGTGACCTATGCGCAACAGCGCGAGACGTTTGACGTACCCATCAGCCAGCACCAGTTGATCCAGCAGAAGGTTGCCTACATGTCACTGTGGTACGAGACAGCGCGACTGCTATATCTCAAAGCAGGCTGGTTGAAGAACCAAGGACAGCGCAACACGCGTGAGACGAGCCAGGCCAAGTGGTACGCCACCGATCACAGCGTCAAGGCCGCTCTGGAGGCGGTTCAGATCCACGGCGCCTACGGCTATTCGGACGAGTATCCTGTCGAGCGCTACCTGCGCAACAGCAAGGGCGCTGTGATCTATGAGGGCACCTCAGAGATTCATCAGTTGATGCAAGCCGCCTACCAGTTTGGCGCGCGCCGGGACCGGCCCCTACGCTGCGAACTGCCAGCCTATGACGAGGATGCTTGGCTGGAAGAATAGGCAGTGAAGACGAGGAAAGACGCCCCACGGCGGCTTGTGGGGCGTCTTTGCACTTCTACGAAAGGCACCAATAGAAGTAAGATGAGATTGCTTCCCGCCGGCGGACTCCATGCAGTCACTTCACTCTGTCGGAATGGTGGCTTTGCAACAGTCCCACTCCAGCCGGCTTTGACCCCGGCAGTTCGGTGTGCTATAATCCACGTGCCGCAACCAGATACGAGACCGGTCAGCTTCGCCAGCGTGAGGTCTCACCCGGAAAACGCACGGAGTAAAGGACGCAAATCGGAATGAGCCGCAAGCTGTCTATTCGGGTCCTAGTGGTCGATGATCACCAAGTCGTTCGTGAGGGTGTCATCAGCATGCTCCAAGCCGCCAGCGAGATCGAGGTGATAGGTCAGGCGGCCAATGCGGCCGAGGCCATACAGAAAGCCAAAGCCCTCGAACCGGATGTGATCCTCCTGGACATCCGGCTGCCAGGCACCAGCGGCTGGGAGGCTTGTCGCGCCCTCACAGCGCAACTGCCCGAATCCCGGGTGATCATGCTAACCAGTTTTGAGGATGAGGATTATCTCCTCAAGGCCTTGCGGGCCGGCGCGCGGGGCTACCTGCTAAAGACGGCCAGCCACGAGGAGATCGTGGACGCCATCCGCTCAGTAATGCGCGGGGAGCGGCTACTCAGCGCGCCCATGGTAGACAAACTGGTATCGAGGTTCTCTGAGCTGGCCCGGGAGATGGAAAAGTTGGAAACGGGCATGGAAGAAGACGAGATCGAGATCCTGCGCCTGCTATCTCGGGGCGCAACCAATGCTGAGATTGCTGTGGAGACAAACTGGAGTGAGGTTTCGGTCAAACGCAAACTGCAAGCGATCTTTGACAAGCTGGGTGTCCAAGACCGCACCAGCGCTGCCGTCGAGGCGGTACGCCGGGGCCTGATTTAGGCCTCCCACCAACCGCCTCGCCTTTCGTTGAAACTGCCGCCCCCTCGCTCAAGAACCCCCTTCGCCAGCTCCCTTCGAACCCTAGGCTGGTTTCTCGTCTGTCACGGGACCTGGTTCATAGTTCAGGATCGCCGTGCGCCAACCATCGGGCATGGCGATCGTCTGTTGGTTTGCGTAGTCGTAGCAGACCTGGATGCTCCGACCAGTCGCGATCTCACCCCGTTCGGTCTCGATCAAGTAGTCGAAGTGAAAGCTCTTGTTCCCCAGATAGCTGACTCGACACCAGACCTTCACGGTTTCGCCCAAATAGGCTGGCGCTTTGTAGGTGCACTTTGCCTCGGCCACAATCATGCCGACGTCGCCAAAATTGGAGCCATCCCACAGGCCCGCCTGGCGCAGATACTGTACCCGCGCGTGTTCCATGAATGTGAAGTAAGCAACGTTGTTGAGGTGGCGCTGGGCGTCTATGTCGGCATAGCGAATGGGAATCGTCACGCAACAGCGAAAGAGACTGCGTACATCGCTGGCCGCGCCTCCTGATGTCATATGCCCCCCTTTTTCTGGAGCATCCGTGCATCTTCGAACACAATCGAGCCATAAGGCTCTGGATGTCATGCTACGAGTTGGAAGCCCTCGCAGACGCAGAACCTTGGAATCCATGATCCGAAATCCACGGACTCCAAGGTTCTACGCTGTAGCAGGTATCTGCGCGGTCCGATCCCACGCCGGAATCTGCGGATCCTTCTGCCGCCAAGTTTGGAACCTAGGTCAGACCCTGATCGTTGACGAAATCGCTGAGCACTTGCTCCAAGTTGGGGCGGCCGATTTCCTGTAGGTTATAGAATACGCGCGTCGCTGGTTTGTTGATATTGACGATCCTGCTCAAATCGATTGGAGTGCCAATTACTACGGCATCGCATTCGGTGGCGTTGATGGTCGTCTCCAGGTCCTTCAGCTGTTGCTCCCCATAGCCCATGGCCGGCAGCAACACGCCGATGTCGGGATAGGTCTCGAAGGTCTCCTTGAGGCGGCCGACGGTGTAGGGGCGGGGATCGACAAAGCCGGCTGCCCCAAACTTTTGCGCCGCTACCACACCAGCACCAATCTGCATTTCACCATGGGTCAGCGTCGGTCCATCCTCCACAACCAATACCTGCTTGCCCTTGACCACCGAAGGATCTTCCATATCCAGAGTCGAGGCGGCATCGACCACAATGGCATCCGGGTTTACAGCGGCAATGTTCTTGCGCACAGTGTCGATGCCCGCGAAATCGGCGCTATCCATCTTGTTGATGACGACCACATCCGCCATTCTGAGCGTAATCTCGCCCGGATAGTAGGCCAGTTCGTGACCCGGGCGGTGGGGGTCGGCAACAGCAACGTGTAGGTCCGGCTTGTAGAAGGGAAAGTCGTTGTTGCCGCCATCCCACACAATGACGTCACAGCCGCCGGGATCGGTCTCTGCCGCCCGGAGGATGGCTTCATAGTCCACACCAGCATAGATCACGTTGCCACGCACAACATGCGGTTCGTACTCCTCCATCTCCTCAATGGTGCAGTTCTGCTCGGCCAGGTCGTCGATGGTCGCGAAGCGCTGTACTTTTTGGGCCACCAGATCGCCGTAGGGCATGGGATGGCGGATGGCTACGACTTTCAACCCTTTGTCCATCAAGATTTCGATGATCCGCCGTGAGGTCTGGCTCTTGCCCGAGCCCGTGCGCACGGCCCCGACCGAGACGACGGGTTTGGTGCTCTTGATCTGGGTCTCCTTGGGTCCGAGCATAGTGAAAGACGCACCGGCGGCTTCGGTGATGGCCCCGACCGACATCACGTGCTGATAGGAGATGTCACTGTAGGAGAAAACACACTCATCGACATCTAAATCCTCGATCAATTGTGCCAAGTCTGCTTCGGCATAAATAGGGATACCGTCTGGGTATAGCCCGCCGGATAGTTCGGCTGGATAGCGCCGGCCCTCTATATCCGGGATCTGGGCGGCAGTAAACGCCACAACCTCGTAGGCATCGTTATCCCGGAAGAAGGTGTTAAAGTTGTGAAAATCCCTTCCCGCTGCACCAATGATGATCACCTTTCGTTTTGACATGGTGTCCTCCTTTTCTACTAGTTTTGATTGTCCCAAGCTCGCGTTGGCAGAAGGGTCGAGACCATCCTGCTCCCTGGCTGCACGCGGCTGCGCGCACTACTGTCGAGCAGGACGGTTCTTCAGGCCAACAGGATGCGCCAGCCGGTTCCATGCCCGTTGTTCGAGCCCCTGCCACTGTGCGCCCTACCCAGGGCCAGTGCTAGCTGCCCAATGTGGCCACCATTACCGCCTTGATGGTATGCACACGGTTCTCCGCCTCGTCCCAGACGATGGATGCGGGTGATTCAAAGACCTCTTCGGTTACTTCCATCGACTCTAGACCAAACTGCTGGTAAATATCCTCCCCGATCTTGGTCTCCCGGTTGTGAAACGCCGGCAAGCAGTGCAGAAACTTGACCTTTGGGTTGCCGGTCTTGGCCATGGCCGCCGCGTTGACCTGGTAGGGCTTGAGCAATTCGATGCGCTGGGCCCAGACCTCAGCTGGTTCGCCCATCGAGACCCAGACATCCGTGTACAAAAAGTCACAGCCTTCGAGTCCACTGCCCAGATCGTCGGTTACCGTGATCTTGGCCCCAGTCTCTTGCGCAATTTCCCGGGCGGCGCTGACCAGCTCCGGATCAGGCTGTACGCTAGTGGGCGCTACAGAGCGAAAGTCCATGCCCATCTTGGCCGCTCCCACCAGCAAGGAATTGCCCATGTTATTGCGCGCATCACCCAGATAAGCAAACGTAACCTGGCTAAGCGGCTTGTCACTGTGCTCCATCATGGTCAGGAAATCGGCCAGCACCTGTGTAGGATGGAACTCGTTCGTCAAGCCATTCCAGACCGGTACGCCGCTATGGGCGGCCAGTGTCTCCACACGCTCCTGGCCGAACCCGCGGTACTCGATGCCATCGTACATCCGGCCCAGCACCCGTGCGGTGTCCTTCAACGATTCTTTGGCGCCCATCTGCGAGCCCGTGGGGCCCAGATAGGTGACATGTGCTCCCTGATCATAGGCCGCTGTCTCGAAGGCGCAACGCGTGCGAGTCGACGCTTTTTCAAAGATGAGGGCAATATTCTTGCCAGTGAGAACCGGTCGCTCGATGCCAGTGTACTTGGCCTTCTTCAGATCAACCGAGAGGTCAAGCAGAAACTTGATCTCCTGTGGGGTGAAATCCAACAGCTTCACAAAGCTCCGATGCCGTAGATTATAAGCCATCTGTTCCTCCTTCAGTCTCCTAGAGTCTGCCTAGAGCACCACTGGCCAGGCAAATAGGGAAATACCCATGTCTACATGATCGCACAGAATGCCAATCTTGACAAGTACCAAACGGTATCAGCCCCTGTGCCGATGGGGCCGCACTCATCGATCCGTATGATGAAACAGGATTCGGACTGGTCAGCCTCCTGACCCAAATAGGACTTGACGTACTTGCCATTATGCTCGATAATGAAGCTATGGGAGATCCACCTTTCCCTACCGTGGCAGCGCAACTGTGGGGAACAAAGTGTGTAGGACACTGATCTGTTCCAACCATCCAAATATGTCAGAAACCCTAACACAAGCTGAGGAGGAAATGATGAAAGACCCAAAGAAAAGTCTGGCTCCCATCTTGAGCCGCTACACCCACATCGAGGTAGATCATGCGGAAGGGCCCTACCTGTACGCGAGTGACGGCACACGCTACCTCGATTTCACCACGGGCATCGGGGTGACGAATACGGGACATTGCCACCCAAAGGTCGTAAAGGCTGCCCAAGCCCAAGTGGCCAAGCTGATCCACGGCCAGTCCAACATCGTCTACCACAAGCCGGTGCTCGAGTTGGTCCAGAGCCTGCAAGAGATCCTGCCGTCACACTTGGACAGCTTCTTCTTTGCCAACTCGGGAGCGGAGGCTGTTGAGGCAGCCATGAAGTTGGCCCGCCACGCCAGCGGCCGGACCAACATGATCGTCTTCCAAGGCAGCTTTCATGGCCGGACCATCGGAGCCGTGTCCCTCACGACTTCGAATCCGATCTATCACTACAAGTATCAGCCACTGATGGCCGGAGTCTATGTGGCACCCTACCCCTACAGCTACTTCTACGGTTGGTCGGAGGAAGAGACCGAGGCTTTCTGTCTCAAAATGCTGCGTCATTTGCTAGCGTCGCAGACGGCTCCCGAAGAGACAGCGGCCATCTTGATCGAGCCGGTTCTGGGTGAGGGAGGGTATGTCGTACCCCCACCCGGCTTTTTGGCCGGCGTCCAGGAGATCTGCAGCGAGCATGACATCTTGCTGATCGCAGACGAGGTGCAATCCGGTTTTGGGCGCACCGGCAGGTGGTTCGCCTTCCAGCATTTCGGTATTGAGCCGGATATGGTGGTGATGGCCAAAGGACTGGCTTCGGGTATGCCTCTGAGTGGTATTGCCGCGCGAAAGGAACTGATGCAGCATTCACCCACCGGTTCGCAAGGAGGCACCTACGGCGGCAATGCCGTCTCGTGCGCAGCCGCCGTGGCGACTCTACAGGTCATGCAAGAGGAAGGTCTCATCGAGAACAGCGCCAAGATGGGCGCCAAGCTGTTGGAGCGGCTGCAGGCGTTGCAGCGGCAGTACGCAGCCATCGGACAGGTTCGCGGGCTAGGTCTGATGATCGGCATCGAATTCACGACGGCTGCAGGTGAACCGGACAAGGAGACGGCCAAGGCGGTCGTGCAGAAATGCCTGGACGAGAAACTCATCCTGCTCACCTGCGGTACATACGGCAATGTGATCCGCTGGATCCCGCCCCTGATCATCAAGGATGACCACCTCGATGAAGCATGGGCGATCTTTACCGGCGCGCTCAAAGCCGTGCTGGCAGATTAGGCGTACTGCAGAAAGAGACGCGGGCCCCTTGACCCGGTGTTAGGAGAGGGCGGTCTCGAGCTGGTACGTGGCATGGGCAAGCCCAGCAGCTCCCAACCCTTCGCACAAATCAAACGCCACGGCGAGTTCTATTCGCCGTGGCGCCACTTCTTGTACGGACACACCACATCAAATATGAATGGGAGATCCGAACACGCCGTGCGCTGCTTCCATTATCGCCTCACTGAGAGTAGGATGGGCATGCACCGTTCCGGCAATCTCCTCGGGCGTCAGCTCCCAGGTGCGAGCCAGTGCCAGCTCAGGCAACAACTCGGTCACCTCGGGGCCGACCAAATGGGCGCCCAAGATTTCACCACTGATTTCATCAGCCACGATCTTGACAAATCCATCTCGCTCACCGAGGCCCAGCGCCTTGCCATTGGGCATGAACGGGAACTGCCCGACCTTCACCTGCAGCCCTCGCTCGGCTGCCTCTTCTGCCGTGATGCCCAAACTGGCCACCTGAGGTTGGCAGTAGGTGCAGCGTGGCATGGCTTCGTAGTCCAACGTCCTCGGTCGCTGGCCGGCAATCGCCTCGGCAGCCACGATACCCTGTGCCGAGGCAACGTGCGCCAGCGCCAATCTCCCGGTCACGTCGCCGACCGCATACACACCGGCGACATTGGTCTGCATGAACTCGTCCACGACGATGTTGCCCTTTTCAAGCTTGACGCCAAGGGCCTCGAGGCCCAGCCCTTCGCTGTTAGGCTGGACACCGATAGCGATGAGGACGCGCTCGGCCTCGAGCGTCTGATCGCCTTTTTCATTCGATACATGGACCTGGACCGCATCAGCCGTCGTCTCGATGCTTTGCACCCGGGTGTCTGTGAGTAGCTTGACCTTGCGTCGCTTGAAGGCGCGCTCAACCACGCGGCTTGCCTCTGGATCCTCCAAGGGGAGGACGTGGGGCAACATCTCAACGACAGTGACCTCCGCGCCGTAAACGCGCCAGACATGGGCGAACTCCATACCAATGGGGCCGGCCCCAACGACAATGACTGATGCTGGCCGTTCCCGGAGTACAATCGCTTCCCGGTAGGTCATCACCCGCTCCCCATCCGGCGTAACGCCCGGGATGGTACGGGCGTGTCCTCCCGTCGCAATGATCACATTGCGCGTCTGGATCGTTTGCGTATCGCCATCGGAGGTCTTGACCTCGACGGACTGGGCGGTTTTCAGCTGCCCAGTGCCCTCGAATACTTCAATCTCGTTCTTACGCATAAGGGAGCCTACTCCCTTTACCAGACGCTCGGACACCTTACGGCTGCGGTCAACGGCCACACCGTAATCGACCTCGAGGCCCTGGAGCGCAAAGCCGAACTCCTTGCCCCTGTCCAACAGCGAGACTATCTCGGCGTTGCGCAAAAGGGCTTTGGTCGGAATGCAGCCCCAATTGAGGCACACGCCGCCCACGTTCTCCTTCTCGACTACAGCCACCTTGAGGCCTAGTTGTGAAGCACGAATGGCAGCCACATAGCCGCCGGGCCCGGCACCAACCACGGTCACGTCAAACTGTGAATCCATTCCATCTTCTCCTTCTGGTCAACTCTTGCTTATCCTGGCTCACACGATGTCCACACACTTGCGACACCGGTCTGGATGTGCAGCCGAGCAGCGACTGATCAGGCGGCCACCATCATACGCCACCCGCTGAGCGCCAAGCAGCGGTACGGTGGATGACCTGTGCCGCCCGCGGCGACTCCGACAACGTCCCCATTACACTAAAGGTACCGGCTTTTGTCAAGTTACTCCCAGCATGTTTCCTCTCTGAAGCTGCCGAACACGCCGCCAGACGCCACAGCCTTATGGATTCGACGGGTCGACGCAGTGCAACAGCATGCACAACTCCTATTTGTCTTGTGGACACGGCTGATGTATACTAACTGGGAGGAGGGAGGTACACT
>JASFOV010000183.1:0-8458 GCA_050116355.1 Anaerolineae bacterium | reverse complement strand
CCTCCAGCCCGGCAGGTCCGCCCTCTTTGTGATGGTGCGGGAGGCCGATCCTGAGGCCGTGTTCGCAGCTCTGGAACCGTTCCAGGGTGACGTGTACTCCACCCACCTTCCGGAGGACAGTGAAGAGGCGCTGCGCCGCGCCCTGCAGTAGAGCCTGGCAGGGAGGCAAAGGGCCAGGCCACAGGTCTCTCCATATCCAGCTGCCAGCTCGTCCGATCGCTCCGCCATCTGCACTCACAGCCCGAACCCGTCGTCACTGCAGAATCGGTTGGAACCGCCATGACCATCTCTGGAGTATGGGTTTATACTTCGGTGCTGGCGACCTGGCCACAACACGGGGTAGAATACCTTACGCAGGAGAATAGCTTATGAGTATTCGCATGGATCGTATCAAGAAGGCACAGGCCTTGATGAGTGAGCAGGGCTGGGTGGGCATTATGATCATGAATCACGATGACTACCGCTACTTCTTTGGTCGGGATTGGGCTCAACCGCGCGCCATCATACCCAGGCAGGGAGCACCTGTTCTTATCTCATTCGCCGGCGAGGAACCCGAGTTACGCGAATATGCTCAGGGGAGTGATGTCAAAATCTTCACGCACGTGGGTGAGCAAATGAGCGAGGTAATCGGCGCGTTTCGCGAGATCCACCAACAGTTGAATTCCACTGTAGAAGAGGACAAGTCCAAGGTGGGCATGCAGATGTGGTTCGAGACGCCAGCGTTTTTGGTCGATCTGTTCCGCAAGCTCAACCCACGTTTGGAACTGGTCCCTTCCGATCCGGTCATGGACGCCTTGCGTTCTGTCAAGGATCAAGAGGAGATCGAGCTCATGGCCAAAGCGCAGCAGATTGCCACATTGGGCATGGACCGTGCGCGCGAGATGTTGCGTCCGGGAGTCACGTCTCAGCAGGTCGCCGCAGAGGTCCTTTACGTCATGATGAAGGCCGGCGCCGAAGGGACCAGTACCCCCATCTATGTAAACTTTGGGCCATATACCTGTATGCTTCACGGAGTCCTCAGTCCCAATCCCCTCAAGGAAGGCGATCTGGCCGTCATCAACCTCAATCCGCAGGTCGAAGGCTATTGTGCGAACCTTAGCCGTACCTTCATCTTGGGAGAACCGGATGAGACGCAGCGCAAGCTCATGCAAGCGTATTCAGAGATGGTGGCGGAGACGCGCCGGATGATGAAACCTGACATCTCGGTCAAAGACCTGGACGCCCGAGGGCAGGAAATCTGCACTGCCCATGGGTTCGGCGATTATCACCTGGATGGGATCTCCCATGGCATCGGGCTCAGGTTCGAGGAAACACCCGCCTCGACGATTATCAAACAACACCGCAACGTCAAGATCCAACAGGGCATGACCCTGACCATCGGCCATACCATTCTTGCAATTCCAGGCAGTGGTGGTGTGCGAAATGAGGATGTCTATCTCGTCACCACTGATGGAGCCGACATTCTGGTGGATTATGCTGTAGATTGGGTTGTTCCCTGCCAGGGATGAAGACCCGCGCTGTGGATTCCCAGTGGCGCAAACCCTAATGGGCTGGACGTGCGGTTACACAAGCGGCAAGCAAGGAGGATGGCACACCGGCTCTACACTCTACCGGCGAGCCCATGGCTAGGGACCTATGCTAGAGGCGCCCAGCAAGACGAGAGATCCGACCAAGCTGATTGCCAAATAGATGAACAGAGCAATGACAAATCCCCCGCCGCCGCTTAAGACAAGCTTAAGACAAACTTCACCTCCCCGTAAGGACAGGAGCTTGCGCACTCCACTATAATTATATTGATAGTTGTTATACTTTTAGATAATAAGAAGCGGCCTGGTTCACTGGATGGTCACTCTACTCCCGACAAAGAATGCCCTCTCTAGCCCGCCTGGCTGCAGAAAGGAAGAATCTACTGTGAGCGATGCTTCCGCTCTTGACCAAGCAAGCCGAGATCGATGGTTTGCCCTGGCGCTAATGGCTATCACCTTGGTCCTGTCAATGTCGACCTGGTTCTCGGCCTCCGCTGTACTTCCTCAATTGCGGGAGATGTGGCATCTCTCGGCGGGCACCTCTGCCTGGCTGACGATTGCGGTACAGATCGGCTTTGTGTGCGGCGCAGTCGTCTCCAGCCTGCTGAACCTACCCGATATTGTCGCACCGCGGCATGTGATCCTTGGCGGTGCGATCGGGGCGGCAGCAGCCAATGCCCTGGTGCGAGTCGCCGGCGGTCCTGTCGTGGGTATTCCGCTCCGCTTTGCGACCGGGTTCTTCCTGGCAGGTGTTTATCCCCCCGCCTTCAAACTGATGTCCACCTGGTTCCGCGGGCAGCGAGGGCTGGCCCTTGGCGTTCTCGCCGCTGCGATCGTGGTCGGCAATGGCATGCCCCACCTAGTCAACGGGCTGGGCGGCCTGGACTGGCGGGTGGTGATCTATGCCACCTCTGTACTGACCGTCGTGGGCGGGCTCATCGCCGAGTTTGCCATCAAGCAGGGTCCGTATCCATTCCCTGAAGCGGTCTTTGACCCCCGTCAAATTGGACGCGTCTTTGGCAACCGGGGAGTCCGGCTCGCAACGCTGGGCTATGTGGGGCACATGTGGGAGCTGTTTGCCGTGTATGCTTGGTTCTTCGCCTTCTTTGCCGACGCCCTCCGGGCCTGGGGAGCCCCTGTAGGCTCGACCGCAGCGTATGCGACCTTTGCGATATTTGTCGCTGGAGGGCTGGGTTGCTGGTTGGGCGGTGCATTGGCCGACCGCTGGGGCAAGCCCAGCACGACGGCGCTGATGATGATTGTTTCCGGGAGCTGCTCTCTGCTTATCGGCTTGCTGTTTGGCGCGTCTCCCTGGCTGATTCTGGCCGTTGGCCTAGTATGGGGATTCACGGTGGTAGCCGACTCGGCCCAGTTTTCCACGATGGTCACCGAATACGCCGATCAGGCATACGTGGGAACGGCCCTCACCCTGCAATTGGCCGCCGGATTCACCGTCACGGTAGCGACCATTTGGCTCATCCCACTGCTGCAACAGGTCCTCGGTTGGAGATGGGCTTTTACGATCTTGGCTCCAGGACCGGTCCTGGGTGTATGGGCCATGCTCCGCCTTAAATTGGGCCGCGGAGCGGTCGTGTCCCATCTCCCGTCGGATTCAGCGGCCTAGGCCACGTTTGGCGCACAAGGGTGGTGCTGACCCTGGATGCCACCATGTGATAGCAGATCGGACGGGTTATAGGGCATCCCGCTCGCCACAAGTGTCCCTCAGCTGCGATTGCCGCACGATCGGGTTCCTCATCCTTTCCGGCGATTGAGATCCAACTACTGCCAAAAGGTTCAGAAGAGAGCGCACAGGACCTCTAGGTTTGTGGTTCCTCTCCCAGGGTCACTGGGATCGTGATCTCAGCCCCATCACGCAGCAGGGTCAGTTCCACGGTATCGCCGATGACCCCCTCTGTCTCCAGATAGACGGTAAGTGCTTGAGATTCGGTTGCTGGCTGGCCGTCTACGGCGGTGATGATGTCGCCGCCAACCGGAAACTGGTAGCGACCCGAACACACCCAGCGACTGCCACCCTGCAGGCCGGCCTGATCGGCCGGCCCTCCCGCTGTGACGTCGAGCACCAACAGACCTGACTCGGCCGAAACATCCACGCCCGCATCGCGCAGCACGCGGGTGATGGATGTGGACAAGGTCAGCATGTCTGCTCCCAGCCAAGGATAGCCATAGTTGCCGCGTGCGATCAACTCGGGCACCACACGCTGCACGGTTTTGGCCGAGACGGCAAAGCCGATACCCGACGAGGCGCCGCTGGGGCTGATGATCTGCGAGTTGACACCGATGACGCGCCCCTGTAGATCGAGCAAAGGACCACCCGAATTGCTGGGATTGATGGCCGCATCGGTCTGGATGGCCTCGCCGATAAAGCTGTTGTCCGAGGCGCCTTCGATCACACGTTCCAGGGCGCTTACCACGGGGGTGGTCAGCGTCTGCTGTAGACCCTAGGAATTGCCAATGGCCAGCACAAACTGTCCCACCCGCAGTCCATCTGAGTCACCTACAATCAGCCGCGCCGGTAGATCAGCGCCCACCCCCAGCAAGTTGGGCAAAAAGACGACCAAGACCAAGCTTGCCAGCGCCCAGACCGAAATCGTTTCAGCTCTCTTTGCCATGCTGTTCCCTCCCTTCGAATGCCCGCCACAGGCTCCACCAAGTCCGGCCTAGGACCTGCTCACCGGCAAAGGCCGGCGCCAGCGCAAAATCATCTGTGAGCCCGAAACCCTGTCCCATCCCCAGCCCAGGGGAGCATGGGCCAAGCACGACCACAGAAGACGTCCGAGAGACCAAGTCCTTTGTGCATCACCGATTCTAGCTGAACCAGCTACAGCCGGGAGAATCCACCGCCAAGCCTTCCGTCACTGCTCGCGGACAGGTTACTGCCTGAACCTACCCACGAGTAGTCGCAGATGCCATCGCCGTTCGAGTCCCGGTAATTTCTTCTATTCCGGTTCACAGTTCCTCCCAACATTTCACACTGGCTCGATCATACCACGCTCGTGTGGAGAACTTGTGCAGATCCTATGGAGCGCTGGTGGAATCTCGGGAGATTGCTGAATTCAGGAGCCCTCTAGACCGAAATGTGAAGCGGGGATCGGCTAGCAGCACCTGTATCCCGAGTCTGGTCCAGCCAAGACAAGGCACTACCGGAATGTCCCGGCAGAGTAGGGACAGGTGTCAATACATCGAGGGGCTCGGGTATGGTATAATGACAGTGCTCGCGTTCGCGTGCGAACGCAGTTGTTTTGGTTTGTCCTGGTATGTGTTTAGGTGATGGAACGTAGAGAGGAGGTGTCTGCTGCACAGGTAGAGTATCGGTTTTTAATAAGGACAACCCGCACTATTTCAACCATCTACTAACAGGCAAAACTCGAGGAGGAGTCAAGAATGTCAAAGAAGCTTATCGTTGTACTCTCGATCTGCGCAGCCTTGCTGTTGGCCATCGCTCTGATGGCTACCTCGCATGGCTCTGTCAGTGCGCAAGATGCCGCAGATCAAATCCCACCTGAAACCTGCACAATCTGCCATCCTGAAGCGGGTACTAAGCATCAAACGTCCTATGATGAGTTGTACCAGGATGGTGTCATCCAACTTACGGATCTGGCATACGAGTATTCTGCCCCAGACACCCATACCGTAACGTTCCAAATGACCAAGGACGGCGCACCGTTTGACGCCAACGATGCCGATTCATTCGGTATCTACTTTGCACCGTATACCGGTGAAGCGTTCCAGTTCGATCCGGCCATCGAACGGCTGTCCCTGACCGGGGAGCTGGAATGTGATGCGGGGGCATGCACGAGCACCCTGAGCGGGCAAGAGGACGCCGTCTACGAAAGCGATTTGGCAGAGGTGGATGGCGTCATCGTGGTGTACGGCACAGACGAGATCGTCGGCCGGCTGCCGGCGCGTATCCGACAGGGCAAGTATCCGTTCGCGGCTCTGCTGGAGACCGGCGGTGGCGTTGACTATGTGTCTGCCGCCAACAACGACGGCTGCGAAAAGTGCCACACGGATCCCTACCTCAAGCACGGGTACATCTACGCCCAGGTCGATGGCGATCCCGCCACGGACTTTGTAACCTGCAAAGCCTGCCACCTGGACAATGTCGAGGGCGGCCATTTTGAATGGCAGCTTTTGGTTAACGATCCGGAAAAGGCTATTGAGTGGCTAGACTCAGACGAGGACACGTCCATTTTCACGGACGAGGAGCTCGAGATGTATGCGTACACCACGTCGCTCATGAACGACGTGCACATGTCGCATGCCATGGAGTTCCCCTATCCTCAGTCGATGTCCAGCTGCGCCACCTGCCACGAAGGCAAACTGGACGTTGTCTTGTCTGACGAGAACTTTACGGTCGAGACGTGCAAGAGCTGCCACCCCGTGACCGGTGCCGTCAAGATGTCCGAGGATGGCGAAGAAGTGATCTATGACACGACCGGACTCGCCCTGGCCACCATCCTGCCCCCCTCCGTCCACGAGTCCCTGGATCTGGAGACCACCGACTGCTTGATGTGCCATGCCGAGGGTGGGGCCGCTGGCACCTTCAGCGACATCCACACCGGGTATGACGACATGATCTACACCGCCGACGGGGTGAGGTATTCTGAGGTCATCAGCGTCACGGTTGACGGTGCAGAGTTTGACGGTGATTCGCTCACTGTACAGTTGAGCGCGGTCGAGTCTGAAGACCTTGAGGGGCTGGATGTGGAGGACATCGTTCCCACCGTCATGGTTGGATTGTACGGCTGGGATACGAAAGACTTTATCATCGGCCCCCACGAAAGACTCTTTGACGACAACGGCGACGGCGAAATCACCCGGGACGGCGATGAGAGAACTCTGGAATATGAGGTCGGTGCCGAGCACCCGCGGGCCACGACCGTTTCGGCCGAAGGTGGCAGTTGGGAAGTCGAGTTCGATCTGTCGGCTTGGACGGACATGATCGACGATGGCACGGTAAAGAGAGTGGAAATCGCGGTGATGCCGGCTCTGGAAGATGCTGATGGCATGATGCTGGCACTCGATGCCCCCTCCAGGACCTTTGACCTGGCCACCAACGAGTTTGTCGATGACTTTTACAGCGAGATCGTAAGGGTCGAGGATGGCTGTGAGAATTGCCATGAGGCGCTGGCGACCAACTACCACTCGCCGGATAGAGGCGGGAACATCGTTGTCTGCCGGCTGTGCCACATCACCAAGAGTGGTGGCTCTCACCTGGAGATGCAGTCAAGGTCGATCGATTCCTATGCCCACGCGATCCATGCGGGCCAGGCATTCGATATCGGCGATATCGACTTTACCGATCCGGTGCAAGCCTTGCACTACGAGCATCACATCGAGTTCCCCTATCCCACGCACGGCATCACAGATTGCGACTCCTGCCACACCGCGGATTCCAACAACGTGCCGGACCAGACCGAGTCGCTCCCTGGTCTGCTGTCGGCGTCCGATGAAGTCAGTGGCTGGGACAGAAAGATCGGTGCTGTGCCCGAGTATGTCACGGGTCCTGCGTCAAGGGCCTGCGGTGGCTGCCACAGGGCTGAACTCATCAACGAGGACGCACCCGGTGAGCTGATCCCCTTCAACTGGCATACAAAGCAGGGTGGGTACCTGATTGAGGCTGGCGAGGATGACGTCGCCACGCTCATGCAGGTAATCGATGAGGTCATGGCACTCTTTCAGTAAGTGAGGCATGCGAGGTGGGCCGTAGCCCACCTCCGCACGCAAAACAGGAACCATCCCGGATCTGGGGATGGCGGCCGGTAAGAAAGGGCCTCTTGGGCGGACAAGTCCGCCCAAGAGGCCCTTTTGGTATGGATTCGACGCGAGAATCACCGGCTAAGCGAGCACTGGCCAGGACCGGGCAACGGCCTCAGCTCCGGGCACATTTGCCGCAGGCCCGCTGATTGGAGACCTTCCGGCGCCTAGCCGTGGCTAGGCGCGAGCAGCTGCAGGCTTGGCCCCGCTGGGGACTGGCGAACAGTCCTTTACTTTGCCAGATTCCTATGCTATAATGACCTCAAGCTACGGGATCCTACCCGCGGCCAGAACGCTTGCTTCGCCGCAACGCCAATCCACATCATACTTTGGGCCCTGGGTGCTATATATGCCTCTTGTGGCCGGTATTTGGCATGGGAACAACTGCAGCAATGGGTGAGAAGAGTCCAATGGACCTGACACAGGTTGAGACACTCCGGCAAGCAGTGGCGGCGCTGGAAGCGCAGCGCGCTACGCTGGGAGATGTCGTTGTCGACACGGCTATAGCGCCGCTGCGGGAGAAACTGGCCCTCCTGGAGCAACAACGCGAACCTCGCGCCCAAGAGCGGCGACTGGTGACCATCATGTTTGTCGACATTGTGCGCTCCACAGAGATCAGCCAGGGGTTGGAACCGGAGGAGACCCTGGAGCTGATGCAGGGGGCGCTGGCCCGGTTGGCCGGCCCCATCACCGCACACGGCGGCCACGTCACTCGCTACATGGGAGATGGTCTCATGGCCGTCTTTGGGCTGGAGACGACACGTGAGAAGGATGCCGTGGAGGCGGTACGGGCCGGACTGGAGCTTCTCCAGGCCATAGCAGCCTACAACCAGACCCTGCGGTCCGGTCACAGCCTGGCGGGCCTGGATGTGCGTGTGGGCATCAACACCGGGGTCGTAGCCCTTGGCGGTTTCTCAGAAAAGGAACACACCTTGTCCGGGTTGCCGGTGAACCTGGCGGCCCGGCTCGAGCAGGCAGCCCCGCCCGGCGGGATCTTGATCTCCGACTCGACCCTCCAACAGGTGCACTTTGCTTTTGACGTTGACGCCCAGGCACCCATTCGCGCCAAGGGATTCCACGATCCGGTTCCGGTCTACTTGGTCCGGCGGGTCAAGCCGCGCACGTTCCGTACCATCAGCCGTACCGTCCGGGGG
>JASFOV010000182.1:0-8471 GCA_050116355.1 Anaerolineae bacterium | reverse complement strand
CATCATTGGTGCTTTCACGGCCCTCTTTGCCAGCACCATCGCCGTTGCACAGAATGACATCAAACGGGTGCTGGCCTATTCGACGATCAGCCAGCTAGGCTATATGATCGCGGCGCTAGGCATCGGCGCCTATGCAGCAGCCGTGTTCCACCTGATTATGCACGCCTTCTTTAAGGCACTGCTGTTTATGGGTTCGGGTTCGGTGATCCACGGCGTGGAGCACGGACACCATCACGCCCATCATGATGAGCACGGGCATGGAGAAGAGGGCGACTTTGACGCCAACGACATGATGAACATGGGGGGTCTGCTGAAACGGATGCCCCGTACGGGTTGGACCTTCATTGTCGGTGCGCTGGCCCTAACCGGCATCTTTCCTTTTGCCGGCTTCTGGAGCAAGGACGAAATCCTGGGCGGGGCTTGGTACGAGTTCATTGAAGCCAGCGGCGCTGGCGTGGCTCCTAGCTTGGACCTGGTCGTATTCCTGCTGCTGGTTGTCGCCGCTATGCTGACCGCCTTTTACACGGGGCGACAGGTCTTTTTGACCTTTTTTGGCGAGCCTCGCACCAAGGCGGCCGAGCACGCGCCGGAGAGTGTGCCAAGTATGACCTGGCCCCTCATCATCTTGGCTTTCTTTGCCGCCTTCTTGGGTCTGTCGGGCACCCCCTGGGCCAACCAGTTCTTCTTCATGCTGGGCGAGGAGGCCGAGTTCTTGAACTTCCACGTTCACCATGCGGAGTTCAACCTGCCGGTGGCTCTGTTCTCGCTGGTGGTTGCGGGCGGTGGCTGGCTAATTGCCTGGCTGATCTATGGTCGCAAGCCGCTGACAGAAGCGGTGGATCCGCTGGAGAAGCCGTTGGGGCCGGTGTACACGCTACTCAAGAACAAGTACTACTTTGACGAGCTCTACCAGGCCGCCATCATCAACCCAGTCATCGCCTTTGCCAAGTGGTGCGCTCGATTCGACCGGGTTGTCATCGACGCCATCGTCAATGCTGTGGGCGCGGCCGGTCGCTGGCTGGCCAGCTGGCTGCGGCGCGCTATCGACACGCCCATTGTGGACGGAGCGGTCAACGGCGTGGGTTGGGTCACGAACTGGTGTGGCGAGTTCATGCGCGCCACCCAGACCGGCAATGTGCAGAACTACCTGCTGGTGGCGGCGGTGACGGTACTTCTACTACTGGCCCTGTTTTTGATACGGGCCTAGTCATTCCGAGCAAGGTACGGACAAAACGCATTTCTGCGCCGAGGAGGCTATAGATGGACTATTTGCTCACGATCATCACCTTTCTCCCGCTGGCGGCGGTGCTCCTGATCCTGTTCATTCCCCGCGAAGAGGAGCGAACCATCAAGAACATGGCGATCGGCCTCAGCTTTATTCCGCTGGTGCTGGCGACCGTCTTGTGGTTCTCGTTCGACAAGGGGGCGGATGGCTTCCAGTTCGTGCTCAACGTCGCGTGGATCCCGGCCATCGACGTCAACTACCACGTTGGCGTTGACGGCTTGAGTGTGCCGCTGATCTTTTTGACGGCGCTGCTAACCACGTTGAGCATGATCTACTCGTCCTTCACCATCAAGGACCGGGTCAAAGAGTTCTTTATGCTCTTCTTCCTGCTGCAGATGGGCATGTTCGGCGTGTTCATGTCGCTGGATCTGGTCTTGTTCTATGTCTTTTGGGAGATCGGGCTGGTGCCGATGTACCTGCTCATTGGCATTTGGGGTCGGGCCAAGGACCGGCCGCAGTATTCGGCCATCAAGTTCTTCCTCTACACATTGGCGGGCAGCGTGTTCATGTTGCTGGCCATCTTGGCCCTCTACTTCACCCATGGTACCTTTGACATCGTTGAGCTGTCGCAGGTTGATTCGCTCTTTTTCGGTGCAGATTGGGCCGCGATCCTGGCGTTTTGGGCATTCTTTATCGCCTTTGCCATCAAGGTGCCGCTGTTTCCCTTCCACACCTGGTTGCCTGACGCGCACACGGCGGCGCCGACGGCGGGCAGCGTCATCCTGGCCGGTGTGCTGCTCAAGCTGGGTGGGTTTGGCATGATGCGCATCGCCCTGCCCATCTTTCCCGAGCAGTTTGCGTTCTACTGCTGGGATGTGCCGGTCATCCCCATCCTAGCCCTGTTTAGCATTGTGTACGGTGCGCTGATATGCATGGCCCAGTGGGACCTCAAGCGGCTGATTGCTTACTCCTCGGTGAGCCACATGGGCTACTTTATGTTGGGTATCGCGGCGGCGGCGGCGGCATATGGGAAGCCAGGGTTGGCCGATGCAGCGGCGATGGCCTCCAACGGGGCGGCCATGCAGATGTTCAATCACGGCATCATCACCGGCGGTCTCTTTTTCTTGGTCGGCGTGATCTACGAACGGGCGCACTCCCGCGACTTGGCCCTCAAGGACGCCGACGGCCAGCCCTTGCGCGATGAGAACAACAAGGTGATTCCCGCCTTTGGTGGCCTGGGCAAGATGACGCCCTACTACTATGGCATCTTTTTGGTGACGGCCTTTGCCAGTTTGGGCTTGCCGGGCCTGGCCGGCTTCTGGGCCGAGTTCTTTGTCTTCCGGGGCGCATTTGAGATTATGCCCTGGTTCGCAGCCATCGGCATCCTGGGCATCATCGTAACGGCGGCCTACATTCTGTGGAAGATCGTCCAGTATGTCTTCCTTGGGGATTTCAGCCTGGACCGCTGGAACGAGGTGACGCATGGCGCTTCGCTGAGCGATATGCTGTCCTTCGAAAAGGTGACCATGTGGCCCCTGGTCGTGTTCATGATCCTGTTTGGGGTGTTCCCGACGCCGCTCGTCGACTTTTTCAACTCGTTCGCCCAGGCGTTTTTTGGTGGATAGATGGAAGACCACTGGGTGCCGGGCTGTGTACGACGGCTGCTGGAAACAGGCTTCTTTGGCAACCGGAGGTGAGTTTTGACTCTTGAAACGTTCCAACTGCTCTCACCTGAACTGATCCTGCTGCTCACCGGGATCGTGGTCCTGTGTGTGGACTTTATCTGGCGCCCCGACCCCGAAGACTCCGATGTGGGGAACAAGACCCTGTGGGTGCCGGCGATCGCGCTCATCGGTCTGGGGGCGGCGCTTGTGGCCACACTCTTGCTATGGTGGGATGCGCCGGCCACATCCGTCCTGAACATGATGACAGTCGATCCCTTTGCCCTGTTCTTCAAGGTTATCGCTGTGATCACCGTGATGCTGGTCATTGTGGCGGCGGTGCCCTATCTCCAGGATCGTACCAAGTACCGGGGCGAGTTCTATGCTCTGCTGGTCTTTGCCGCCTTGGCCATCTCGCTGGCTTCTTCGGGCATTGACCTGATCGCTCTGTATCTGGGCATGGAGTTCCTGAGCATTACCTCCTATGTGTTGGCCGGCTACCTGCGTGACGACCTAAAGTCCAACGAGGCGGGGATCAAGTACTTTCTCTACGGTGCGGTAGCATCGGCGGTGATGCTCTATGGCATGTCGCTGCTGTATGGCGCCACCGGGACGACGCAACTGACCGGCATCGCCCAGATGCTGATGGCGGGCGATCAGAACATCCAGTGGTTGGCGGTGGCGGCCATCGTTACCCTACTGGCTGGCTTTGGTTTCAAGATCGTGCTGGCGCCGTTCCACCAGTGGGCGCCGGACACGTACGAAGGGGCGCCCACCCCGGTGACCGCATTCCTCTCGGTCGGCTCCAAGGCAGCCGGCTTTGCCATCGCCATGCGGGTGCTGCTCACGGCCCTTGCTCAATTCCGCTACAACATCGGCTGGATGGCCTTCCTGATGGCGCTGTCGATCATCTCTATGCTGTTAGGCAACCTGATCGCATTGCGCCAGACCAACATCAAGCGTATGCTGGCCTACTCCAGCATCGGCCAGGCCGGATTCATTGCCATTGGTTTCGTGTGTTGGACCGCGGCTACCCAAAGCTATTTCAAAGGGATCAATGGCTCGCTGTTCTACCTGCTGGCCTATCTGTTCACCAACCTGGCCGTCTTTGGCGTGGTCATCGCCTTCGAGACGGCGACGGGCTCCACTGAGATTGCCGACTATCGCGGTTTGGTGAAACGCGGGCCGATCTTGGCCGGCGTAATGCTGGTCGGTTTGCTGTCGCTAGCAGGTATCCCCGGCACGGGTGGCTTTCTGGGCAAGTTCTTTGTCTTTGGCTCGGCGATTCAGCTGGAACAGCCCCAAACCCTGGCCCTGGCCATCGTCGGCATCATCGCCAGTGTCATCTCGGCTTTCTACTATTTGAACGTCGTTCGGCAGATCTTTTTTGAGAAAGCGGATGAGGACGCGACGCCGATCAATGTGCCGGTGGGCGTGGCCATTGCCTTGATCGTGAGCGCCGCCGCTGTCGTGGTGGTCGGCGTCTATCCGCAGCCCTTTCTGGAATTTGCCACCGATTCGATCCAGATGCTGGGGATGGTGTTCTAACCCTACGCCGCGTCTCTGACGAGGGCCGTTGGGCCTGCAGGACACAACAGCAAGGGAATATCTCCCTTGCTGTTTTTTTTGATAGCGGCTCGCATCAAAGATCGTTGCTTGCCTTCCAGATAATTTTGACGATTTGCCCAAAAAATGATATAATAGATAGCAACGATGTAGATAGGAACGTGCTATGCCTGCTGGTGTGGTGAGCCTCGACTACTTCATTCTGGGCTTGCTGGCCCAACAGCCGATGTCGGGGTATGACATCAAGCGCTTTCTCAAGGGCCTGAATTGGTTAATCGGCAGCCCCAGCGGTGGAAGCCTCTATCCGATCCTGCGCACCCTGCTGGAAAAGGACCTGGTGACTGTGGAGGTTGTGCCTGGCGTGGACAGGCCGCCGCGCAAAATCTACAGCATCACGGAAAGCGGTCGCCAGGCGCTGCAGGCTTGGGTCGATGAGCCGGTCGCCACCAACGTCCCGCTGAAAGCCTTTGCGATGCGGCTCTTGATCGCGGATAGCTACTCGGATGCCAGCTTGCTGGCATACCTGGAACTGCGCCAGTCGCAAGTCACCGCCCATCACGCTGCGCTGGCCGAGAGGGCCGGTAGCCAGCATCCGGATGAGGGTGCGAGTCTGGGCAAGCAACTGGCGCTCAGTTATGGGTTGGCCGTGGCACAAGCCGAGCTGGACTGGCTAGAGGGTACATTGGCTTGGCTGTCAGGCGAGCCGCTACCTGAGGGGGACAGACAAAGCACCGGGGCAGCCTCGCTGGACTGAGGCGTTGGCCCGTAGATACTTCTGGTCTTGGATTCAACTCTGAAGCTTGGTTCTGCATTTCCTGAGAACCTGGTTCAGCCGGGTAGCGGCCCAATCAGGTTCTTTTTATTGGCAGGTTGGCCAAGCAACTGGCGTTGGAGATGCAAGAGGCAGCGTTGGTGGAGACGCGGGGACGGGTTCATGTCGCCCAGCAAGGATGAGAAGGGGGTGAGTTGGATTGGCAACCGTCGTGTTGAGGCAGGGTGAGTCGCAAGATCAGCTGCTGAAGCGCTTCCGCAAGAAAGTGCAGCGAGAGCGGGTGTTGAGCGACGCGAGGAAGAAGCGTTTTTTCATCTCGAATAGTGAGAAACGTCGGATTGCCCTGCGCAAAGCGCAGCGGAGAGAACGTAACCGCCAGCGGCGGAAAAACCGGCGCCGGCGCAGGTACTAAGGTAACAGATAGCGAATCATGGTAGTCTAGTTTGGAGGGAGAGAAAATGGGAAGTGTAAAGAAATGGCGAAAGAAACGGATGGCCAAGCATAAACATCGGAAGAGGCTCAAACGGACACGCTGGAGCCGCCGCAAGAAATAGCAGTCACGTGCAGGCCGGTGCCGCCGGAAGTCAGGAACCGCCGGTATTCCTAGAATATCTAGGGCGAGCGAGTGGGCAGCCGGTGGCTCTGGCCGAATGATAGCTAAACGGTAGCGAGTAAAGGGATGAGTTGGGGGCTGTGTATCAGGAATAGGAGGGTTTGATGGAGTTCTCAGTTGGCGATAAAGTTGTGCACCCCTATCATGGGCCGGGCCGGATCACCAGTGAGGAGTACAAAGAGTTTCTAGATGGCAAAAAGACGTACTATGTCATCGAGATTCCAGTGAGCGAGCTCACGGTGTATGTTCCACGGCGCAAGGTCGATCAAGTTGGCATGCGGGCAGCAATGTCCCGGGCCAAGCTTGCGAGTGTCTTGGAGAAGCTGGCCAGTCAGCCCCGGAGCCTGCCCAAGGATTACAAGGAGCGGCAGGAGCAGGTATGGGAGAAGCTCAAGACAGGGCATGTAATGCAGACGGCCGAGGTCGTGCGCGATCTTGTTTGGCACAAGCATCGTGAACATCTGACCAAGAAGGATATGGATCTTTTGGCCCAAGGAACGGAGCGCCTGGCCGCAGAGATGGCGTTGGTCTTGGGCGTAGACATGACCGATATGGAGAAGCAGATCGAGAGCACGGTCGCTGCGGCCATCGCGAGCGAGACGGCCACGGAGTCGCTCCAATCGCAACTACCTTCGCAAGCTAACTAGTCCGGTTCCCCCATCGACAATTACTGGCGGCTGGCACCATCAGGTGCCAGCCGTTTTTCTTATCCTAGGGCCAACGGGACGTCGCCGGCTATGGTTGCGGCGGCGGTCCTGCATCCTCAGGGATCGGTGGCCCATCGGGTAGGTTGCGCAAGTATTCGCACGACACAAAGCGCACGTCCTCCCAGACGTGACCCTCGGCCAGGAAGATGTCGATGTCCTTGATCCAGCGCTTCTGATTATCTTCCAGGCGGTAGATGTGCGGGCTGGACTGACACTTGAGCAGGACATGGATCGGCCGGCCCTCTTCGAACTTGGCCAGGAAGTCGTCCTCGACGATGTGCACATCCTCCCAGGTCAGTCCCATATGTTCAAAGGCATCCAGGCTGCTGATCCAGCGCAGTTTGTCATCCTCCAGGACATAGATCTCGGGCCCGCTGCCCTTGAGCACCAACCCGTCACGGATGATGAGCGACGCCGAATCGGGCAGGATGCGAGCCAGACTGACGCCATAGCGGGTGACTGGAACGTTGACCAGGATGATCAGGGCGACGATCAGGAGCGCCAAGCGGCCTGTCATCTTGCCCATTTGGATGCTGGGTTGCCGGGGTGGCGGCTGCCACTCGGGATCGCCCGGCTGCGGTTCGCGGCGGAGTGACGGCGCGGGCGCGGGTCTGGTGGGCGCGGGTCGGGTAGGCGCGCGCTTTTGCTCCGAAGGCGGCGGCTCGGGGCGGGGTGGCGGGGGAGCAGGCTCTGGCGCCCGTGTCGAAGGTGGTTGCGCTTGGGCGCGGCGCGCCTTCTGTCGCTCGATCAGAGCATCCAGCAGCAGGTCCAGGATCTGGTCTGTGGTCGATCGATCTTTTGGGTCGGACATTGTGCCCTCCTACCGAACCACAAAGAAGCCCAAGATTTCGCCAATGCTGGCGAAAATGTTGGTGTAAAAGTTGCCGCCCAATTGGCGAAACAACTCAAACTCCATACTAGGTGCGCCGATAAAGGGGCGCAGGGTCCAGGCCATCTGGCTGCCGACAAAGGCGTAGACGATGACCCACAACCACATGACGACGCGCCGGGCAGCGGTCCCCTCCTTGCCGGTCGCGGAGACGATGCGCAGGCCTTGGCTCAAAAAGACCACGCCGACGATGGCACAAACGGCAAAGATGATGACGTTCATGAGTTTGAAGAATTGGTAGTTGGACGTTGTCAACAGGAAAAAGACAACGATGGGAGCAAAGCTCAGGAGTAGGACCGCAGTGACAGTGATGGCCGTTAGGATCAATGCGATGTTCTGCGTCAAGCTCTGGTTGGAGCCAAAGAGCACGTTGAAGAAGTAGAGGGTCGGCGAGCAGACAATGAGCGTGGCCAGAAAGAGAAGGGGCAGTTTCACGCCTGAACTCAGCGTCTGCCACAGGCTATGCGTCGATCCCAACACCGCTCCGTACAGTGCCAAGAACAGGACACTGGAGATGAGCATAGCTCGCATCTTCTGGTTCAGGTCCACCCCATCACGGATTTCGATGAAGAAGTGATGGCGATTGCGCAGGATGGTTTCGATCACGGCTAGGTCTTTCATTGGATGGTACTCCTTTTTGTGGGATTCAACACAGAATCACAACGCCGTGTGGGAATGAGGGGCCAGCGCTTCACCAACGCAACGCGGGTAGGGTGACAAAGAGTACCGTCAGCCCCCAGAAGAGAACCCACGTCGCCAAAGCATAGCGCCAACGCTCGAATTTGAGAAGGGGGACGAGTAGGGCAACCAGGGCCACGATCCAGAAGGCGGGCCGGCTCAGGAGTTGAGGCCAGCCCAGAGCGGTCCCGTTGGGGGCGAAGGCCAGCCAGCGCAGGATCAGCGCGCCGACCACCGGCAGCGCGGCGGCCATGACGGCATCGGCTGTGCCCCAGCCTTGGTGAGCCGCCTGCAGCTGACGGCCAATCTCTTCCTCCAGGCCAAAGCGTGAGGCCGCCTGCAACAACGCCTCGCCATCGT
>JASFOV010000181.1:0-8472 GCA_050116355.1 Anaerolineae bacterium | reverse complement strand
CCCACCCTATCCTGCGAGTGGCCGAAGAAGAGCGTAAGCGAAAGCGGGGCTTTGTCAGGCTCTTCGAATTGCCCCAGGAGCGCAATCTACCGGGTTGGATCCACAAGCAGGCCCGAGCTAAAGGGGCAAATCTCAGCACGGAGGCAACGAGGCTGCTAGCCGTGCTGGTCGGCACCGACCTGCGCCTGCTGGATCAGGAGATCGACAAACTGCAGCTCTACGCTGGCGAGCGGCAAATTACGACCGAGGATGTGCGAGCCCTTGTGAGTCGAGCTCGACAAGAGAGCATCTTTGACCTGGTGGACTGTGTGGGGCGGCGGGAGACCGGCCGTGCTCTCCGGCTCTTGCACCGCATGCTAGATGATGGTGAGGCCGCCTTGTACCTGCTGGCCATGCTGGCGCGCCAGATACGCATTCTGATCCAAGTCAAAGATCTGCAAGGAAGAGGGCTAGGCAAGAGTGAGATCGCGAGCCAGCTGAAGCTCCATCCCTACGTTGTGGAGAAGGGCATGGCTCAGGCGTGGAATTTCGGCGTGCCCCAGCTGGAGGCCGCGCACCACAAACTGGTCGAGACCGACTGGGCGATCAAGACAGGTAGACTCGATGATATGACGGCCCTAGATCTGCTCGTGGTGGACCTGACACACATCTAGGCGAACGCTTGGAGCAGTCAAATCCACCCCCCTGTTCACCGCGCCGCCAGAGATCAGTTGCTCGATTCACTCGATGGCCGGCCGTCAGACTTTAGACGTTCTCCCAGCCAGAAATGATGGCGCAGGATGTTGGTGGCGGACACAACCCGGATGTTTGCCGGTTCGCTTACCTGCAGATCTGCCTCCTCTAGGTTGGCCACTGTCTGTGGATGCACATAGCAGGTATTTGGCCAGTTACCGTACTTTTCGTGATATCGTAGGGCAGCGCGCCCGATCTTGTCGGCGAGGGCGCGCCGGGCGTCGTTGTCATACCAAAGTAGCCCACTCTTCATGACCGTCCCCCTTTGAGTCTGATGCCTAATGCCAGGCTGGCGCGAGGCGCTGTGGCACGGCAACAGGCGCCATCGCCAGCTTGGCCCTTCGCAGGTGCCAGGTATTGGAGCGGATATCCTGGTACACTTCGAAAGTCCCCGCCCGGCACTGAACCTGGAAGAGGTGCCGCTCGACACGCCGCTTCCTCCGACCGCGCACAGTCGTCCAGGAGCGGTCGATGGTCTCGACCTCGAACCGCTGTCCGCGCCAGCGAAACACCCGGGGAAAGTACCGGTGTCGGCGCTCGACCATCTCGATTGCTTCATCGTAGATCTTCCAACCCATCAATATGCCTCCATACGTTGTCTCTTGCGAGAGGTTCTTGTCTCTGCTTGGGCGCGCCAGCCCACACTGTCCGGTGGGGAATGACTCGGGGCCAAACCGCTGCCGACTGCCTCTGGTTCGGACAAGGCGCAAAGCCTCACCACTGCCACTCGTTGTCCAATAATCTATCATCTCCGCCTACCACGTGGAATGTTCGCTGCGAGGGTGGGCCGGCTGGGGGCGCAGGCCAGTATCCTGCCTGGGGGCCCGAACCAAGGGAGTGGGACGGGGTGCCCTGAATGACCATGACCGGCGGGTACCCAGGTGGGGCGGCATGTTTCTGCCATTCCTTCGTCTGCGACCGATCGCGACGGGTGATAGCCACGAGCATCAGCAGGGAGGCAGGAATGCTGGCTGCTACCCCACAGACGATGCCTACAACCACAGCCATCGCCTCGGCGCTCATCTCCTTGCCGATGGTGATCCCCAGTGCGATAACAAAGGCCAGCACGAGGAGCCCGCCAACGGTCCTGAGGCTTGGGCCCGGTCTCTTGGCCTTGCCACCTCGTTCCATAGTCTCCATGATCAGCCAACTCCTATTCTTGCGGAAAGCGCGGACTGTCCGCAGTGCTGGGGGGCAAGTGCCCAACCCACTCCGTGGGCAGCCGCGCACTGGTCGGCTGCCCTGCCGGGCCATTGGGATTGGGTGTGCCCACTCCAAAGGCTACTGCGACAGCCCGCAGTGCGTCGGTGAAACCCTGCCGGTATAATCCCATCTCTCCCGAGTCCTCTGTAGATGCTGCCCTGGTTGAGGCCCGCATCGCGTCGTATGTCGACGCTAAGATGCGGGTCACATCTTCTCGGAACCACAGATCCAGTGTCATAGATTCAAGAAATCCTGTCCTTATTTGAGTTGGTGCAGCTTTGAGCGTAGTCTGGAGCCCAGGCCCGCCGAGCTTCCATTTTTGCCGTGCGTGACTGGGGGCGCCAGTAGCTTGCGGCCCGCATGGTTGCCTTCTTGCAGGAGAGCAACGAGTTCGCGGATCTCCTCGATCTCGATGTAGGCCGCCTGCATGCGCGTCGTTTGTCCCTTGGCCACCACGAGAAAGTCACCCGCGCCCATGAGTCGCTCCGCGCCCGTTCCGGCCAGACCTGTGGCAACCTTGGCATCCTCCGGGCTGGTGACACTGCCCACCAGGCGAACCGGGAAATTGCTCTTGACCAGGCTTCCGATCACACTTGCTGCCGGCTTTTGCGTACAGGCAACCAAATGGATGCCCGCTTCTCGACCGCGCTGCGTCAGCCGGGTCAGCAGCGCCTCCAATTCCTTGCCACCGCTCAGCAAAAGATCGGCCAACTCGTCCAGCACGATTACCAACCGCGGTGCGGAGCGCGCTTCTGCGTCCCGGCGTTCCATCTCGCTGACCAGCCGCTCCAAGAGCGAAGGAACCTCCTCGACGCGCGTCACGATAGGCTGCAGGAGGTGCGGCAGCCCTGCGAAGCAGGAGAACCCCCGACCCTTGGGATCGATCAGCGCCAGCTGCAGCGCTCGCTGGTTGTTATGTAGGGCCAGGGATGCAATGATGGTCCTTGCCAGTGCCGTCTTGCCTGAACCGGTCGTCCCAGCTAGCAGCACATGGGCCACATTGGCGCTCGGCAGACGCAGCAGCAGAGGTACACCGTCATGGTCTAGCCCCAGGACGGCGGTGATGGGCGGAACGGTGGCAATTCCATCTGGTCCCTCGGTCGCCAGCCGCCGGCAAAGCGGTAGGAGGTGAATGGTGCGGCCATCAGTGCGAGGCACTTCCACTTGCACCTGGCCGTCCTGGCGGTATACCCGGCAGGACTTTGAGCCAAGACTTAGGGCAATCTCCTCCGAAAGGTTGGCGACTTGTTTGACGCGCACCCCCAAGGGCGTCGAAACCTGGTAGCGTACCAAACGGGGCGTCACAGTGCCACCCATGACGCGTGAGGGTACCTTGTGGCTGGCCAGGACCATTTCGATCCGGTCGGCCTGGAAGTGAAGTACTTGTTGCATGCTGGCTTGTCCCTAGCCCGCTGCTGCAACGGCATCCCGGCTGGGGAATGGTACTACCTTGCCGAGAGCATCCGCTTGCTGTGGGCGAGACGCCGGGGCATCAACAGGCTGGTGCAGGGGCTGGCGAAGGGCGCACTGCGCGCAGGTGCGTGCATCCTCGACCGGCATCACCTTGGCTGTACAGGCGGCCTGCTCCAGACGGACTTCAGGCGGATCGTCGTCCCAGACCTCAGTGCGACCGTTGTAGCGGACCAGGAGGGGGGCAGGTGTGATCTGGCGCAAGGTGAAACGTAGGTTCTTGCAGTGGATAGCCTTGACTGGACAAGTGCGACAGACGCTGGGGGACACCTCATTTTCCCCCTCGACGATCTTGTTGCAGATGATGCGACCCGACTTGGATACGGTGCGGTGCTCACACGGGCTGGCACTGGGTAGCGGTCCCCGAAAGTGCTTGGCGAGCGATAGTTCACGCATCTTCTTCCCCTCCCAAAGACTTGAATGGAAATAGAACAAGTGTTCTGATTGACAATTATACCAGAACACTTGTTCTAAGTCAAGGCCTCCGGAGGGGAGGTGGGAGATTTTAACAATTGTTATGGCAAATGGGGCATCCTTCGCAGGCTGGCCACGTATTCGTCGAGCTCCGTGCGGAAGTTCAGCCAGTCACGAGCAGGCAGGACGAGTCCTATCACATCGGGCGGTAGCATCAGAGGACTCATCCACAGGCGCAGGCTGGACCGTGGCACGGGCAGGCTTTCGAGTTCAACCACGACCACAGTCCGGGCAAGTATGGGTTCGGCGAAGGCACGCTGTGTCCACCGGAGGGAATCGAGGGGAAACATGTGTTGCAGCTCACTGAGGCGGGTGGTACGGATCAGCCGGTATGGAATATCAAGATGGAAGAAGGGCAGTTGTAGGCGGAGCGCTTCTGGTCGGCACTGCGCGTACGCTCTCAACCGGTAGAAGTTGGTCAAGATGAAGATGAATCCCGTGGCCACGAGCATCACCATCAGATGAAGCCGGTACTGTTGAAAAGCGGGTGGGTTCCAGACCAGCAATCCTATGCAGATGATGATCAGTATGAGGCTGGGCCAAAACAACTGCTCGTTGAGCCGTTGTTGGAGGAAGAGAGGATGGCGCTGACCGGGCTTGGCAACGACTGTCGTGGGTTGGGCATTCTTCATGGTATTACTCCTCTCCCAGGTGCTGTCGATCATTGAGCGCAAGCAGTCTCTTCTGGTGATCACTGACGATCGCGTGGGTGAGCGACCCATTGTGCAGCTCGTAGGCCCACCAGTCGCTCATTGTTTTGGGAAAAAGGTGGGCGAGCCCGGCGCGGATTGTTCCGCCATGGGTCACAACGGCGACCTGCCCTTCCGGATGCTGGGCCACGATCTGATCCAGCGCCTGAGCGACGCGGTGAAAGAAGGCCTGCCGCTGTTCCCCGCCTGGAAATTCAAAGCTAAGGTCGTGCCGGTCCTGCCAGTGCTCGAACTGCTCAGGCATGGTCTCGCGAAAAGAATCCATGTTCAGACCGTTGACTTGGCCAAAGTCAATTTCTCCAAGCTCTCCCCGGATTGTGGGCTGCAGGCTCAAGTGCTGGCCAATCCGCTGTGCGGTCTGCACGGCGCGGAGTATGGAACTGGCGTAGAGACGGTCAATATGAAAAGGGGGCGCAGCCAGTCGCGCGCCCATAGCCTCTGCCTGCTGCTCACCAAGCGGGGTCAAGGGACTTGGCCCCCAACCCTCCCAACGACCTTCCACATTGTGCGTTGCCTGACCATGGCGGATCAGGAGGAGTTCGGTCATGAACTCCTCCCTTGGTAGTAGTCACATAGGTCCTGCAGTGTACAGCCCTCGCAGTGGGGCTTGCGACTGGTACATACTTGCCGGCCGTGACGGATCACATTGAGGTGAAAAGGGTAGTAGTTCTGCTCTGGGACGAGCTGTTCCAATTCGTCGTGGGCCTTTTCGCGCGATACCTTCTCTCCGATGAGGCCCAGCCGCTTGGTAACCCGGTGGACGTGCGTATCTACGGGGAAGGCAGGACGGCCCAAGGAAAAGAGCAACACAATCGCAGCCGTCTTGGGGCCTACTCCCTTGATCGAGCATAGCCAATCCTTGGCTTCGTCGACGGGCATGTCGGCAAGGAAGTCGAGGCTTAGCTCACCGCGCTCTTCGGTGATAAAGCGCAGCGCATTTTGAATGCGTGGCCCCTTCTGATTGGCCAATCCAGCGGGTCGAATTTGCTCGATCACAGTGTCAACACCAGCGTCCCGGACTGCCTCCCACGTAGGAAAACGGTCTCGCAGTCGTTCGTAGGCCACATCACGGTTCTTATCGTTGGTGTTTTGACTGAGAATGGTGCTTACCAGTTCGGAGACTGGCTCGAGATGGGGGCGCCAGGTAGGTTCGCCATAGGCTTCCAGCAAGCGTTGGTGGATTTCGTGTGTTTTGGCCTCAAGATCTGCCATGATTTTCCTCCAGATCCATTGTACCCGACGTTTGGAGAATGGTCAAGTGTTCACAGATCAGGTTTCGGAATGGGTTAGATCGTGTTGATCTATGAGAATCAACATAACAAGTGTTGCAATCGCGGCGAAATTTGGTGATAACGGTTATATAGAATGAAATACGTCTCATATCGTGACATAAAGACAGGAGGACGCAGCGATACGCTTGATATAATCACGAGAGCTGATTTGTTGGCAAAAAAGGCTATAGGCCCTTAGTATGGGTAGAATCAGCCCCGAAATACTCCCTACGGTCTATTGTCAAGCGTAAGGCAGCATGATAGACTAGTATTAGCAACATGAGTAGTTTACGCATTGTTTTCGCAGTAGGACGTTAAATTCAAGTTGATAGGAGGAGCTTACGATGGAACAGGGAGTATCGGGACTTTTGACAGCCAAGGAAGCAGCGGCATACCTGCGAGTTAGCCTGTTCACTCTGCGCAAGATTGAGCAGCAGGGATTGATTGTTCCTTATCGCACGCCGGGTGGACACCGCCGCTATAGCTCGGCCATGCTGAACGAGTATCTTGAGAACAGCCGGATCCCGCCTTCGGCCATGAACTAGACCGCGGAACAAGCCGGTCAGCGTACTGCTCTGGGTGATTCAGGACGCAGCAGAATAGGAAGGCGTGTCCGCGCTCAAGGGAGGTGCTTTGCATGGAACAGGGAACAGGAGGGCTGATAACAGCCAAAGAGGCTGCATCATACCTGCGAATCAGCTTGTTCACGTTGCGCAAGATTGAGGAGCAGGGCCTCATTGTCCCCTATCGCACTCCTGGTGGGCACCGCCGCTATAGCGTGGAGATGCTGAACGAGTATCTTGAGAACAGTCGAGTTCCACCGCCCGATAACGCGGATGGTGCCTGAGTACCCGTGATGGCCGTGCTGGTGACCGACTGTTGATCCTCGCTGATGCACAAGCCCCGAGTCGAGCAGGCAAGACGAGACTCGGGGCTTCTACTATCAGAGACTGACCAGGGATGTTGTACGCACACTCTGGATTTTACAAATATCGTCCTTTGAGGTAGAATGAGCGCGGCTGAGAGAGTGCCTCTCAGTCTTTTGTTCCTATTGGGCCCTGAGGCGGACCGCCTCAGGTGCTCTTTTTGATGTACAGATGGGCACAGATTCCTGTGGGTTTTGTTCAGTGTGAGATTGAGAGAAAGCGATGGCAAATCAACAAACCTATTTGACTCCAGAAGGTTACAAGAAGCTCGAAGATGAACTAGAACACCTGATCGAGGTCCGTCGCCCAGAGGTCGCCCGGGCGATCCACGAGGCCAAGATGGACGGCGATGTATCGGAGAACGCCGGCTATGAAGAAGCCAAGCGGCAGCAAGCTTTCCTTGAAGGGCGGATCATGACCGTCCAGAGCATGCTGGATAGCGCGGTCATCATTGAGTCGAATGGTCCCAGTGATACCGTGCTCCTTGGGTCAAAAGTTACTGTGGCTGAGAACGGTTTTGAGCCGGAAAGGTACGTCATTGTTGGGTCAGCCGAGTCTGATCCCAGTAGTGGGCGGATCTCCAACCAATCCCCTTTGGGCAGCGCATTGATGGGGCGTCGAGTGGGCGACCAGATCACCTTTGAGACGCCTGGTGGTCCGGTCGAAATGGAACTGCTCAAGATCGAATAGTAGCTGCTGAACCCGCGTCTCGAACCCAGGGGGTTGGACATGTCCGAAGAACAACTGACCGATCAAGAACAGCAGCGGCAAGCCAAGCTGGAGCGCCTCCGGGCGGCGGGGGTGGAGTTGTATCCAGCGCGCGCGCCTAGAACCCACACAACGGCTGCGGCTGTTGCCGCCCTGGAGAGCATTCCCGAGGATGCCGTGCCTATCGAGGTGACTGTCACTGGCCGGCTTGTCGGCATCCGGGTGATGGGCAAGTCCTCGTTCGCGCATATCGAGGACGGGCACGGCCGTATCCAACTCTACCTACGCCTGGATGAGTTGGGCGACCAAGCCTACAGCATGTTCAGGCGCGACTTGGACCTCGGCGATTTTGTGGCGGCCAGCGGGCCGCTGTTTGTCACGCGCACGGGGGAGACCACCGTTCGTGTAGGGAAGCTCGTGCTCTTGGCCAAAGCCCTGCGTCCGCTGCCGGTTGTCAAGGAAAAAGATGGACAGGTCTTTGATGCCTTTGCCGACAAAGAGCAACGCTACCGCCAGCGATATGTGGATCTTGCGGTCAATCCCGATGTTCGCGAGATCTTTTGGACGCGGGCACGGATCATATCGGCTATACGGCGCTTCCTGGACGAGCGGGGCTTCATTGAGGTAGAAACGCCTGTGCTCCAGCCGATATATGGTGGGGCGGCTGCCCGACCGTTCACCACGTATCACAACCAACTGAAACAGCAGCTCTACCTGCGTATCTCGGACGAACTGTACCTCAAGCGTCTGATCGTGGGTGGTTTTGAGCGCGTCTATGAGATCGGCCGCGACTTTCGAAATGAAGGCGTATCATTCAAGCACAATCCCGAGTTCACGCAGATCGAATTCTACATGGCCTACGCGGACTACCGGGATGTGATGGCCATGGCCGAGCAGATGGTGGCCTATGCCGCACAAGAGGCGCTGGGCACCACTACGATCGAGGTAGACGGTCAGGAGATCGATCTGGCGCCGCCA
>JASFOV010000180.1:0-8525 GCA_050116355.1 Anaerolineae bacterium | reverse complement strand
ACTCTCGAACTGGGCTTTGTAGGCCTCGGCCACACGCTCCGTGGTCTCGTTGTAGAGACTGGGCGGCAGGCCGACCAAGGAGAAGACGTAGTAGTTGCCGTTGGGCACGCTCTCCCAGAACTCGGGCTGGATGGCCACCTGGTTGGCGGTACCGATGGTGTCCTCGGTGGGAGCGAGACCCAGTGAGGTCATCTGCTGCTCCAGGTTGTAACTCGACTCGCCGGTGACGGCCACGCGGATGGCGTCCGGCAGCGGGTCCAGGGCTTGGATGCGGGTCAGGATGGGCAGATAATCCTCGGTGCCCAGTTCGACGTAGAAGAGCCGGTCCTCGTCGATGGAGATGCCGACCTCTTGCATGAAGGCCATATCGCTCTCCGCCTGGCCGATGCCATAGTCGGTGTTCTCGGCGATGATGACCGGGTTCTCGACGCCGACCGCCGCGTACCAATCAGCCATAGCCCGCGAGTTCATGGACGAAGCGGGGGCGATGCGGAACACCTCGGGGTAGCCCGAGGCGGTGATCGCATCCGACCAGGTCTCGGAGAAGAGACAGGGGATGCCATACTCGTGGCAGATCTCCAGCTCTGCCAGGCCGACTGCGCTGTGGTATTCGCCGGTGATAGCCACGACGTTGTTCTCCGTGATCAGGCGCTCCACAACGGCAGCACCGCGTTCGGGCAAGCCCTCGGTATCGGCAAAGATGAGCTCCAGGGGTTTGCCCAACACGCCACCCTCGGCGTTGATATCTTGGACGGCCAGGTTCATGGCAAACTGCATAGCAATGCCGCCCACCACGGTGCCTGGCGCCGACAGGGGCCCGACCCCGCCCACGCGGATGGTATCGCCTTCGATTTCGGGCGGTGGCTGGGCGACCGCCGGTTTCTCCTCGTACTCGATGTACGCCGTGCCGTGGGTTTGGTAGACCTCCGGCCAGATGACGGCGGCTTCCTTCCAGTCCTGCCCCGGCTCAAAGTACTGGAGCAGGAGGACGGCCGGGTCGGGCCACTGGTGCCACATATAGTCCGGCACACTGCCATCGTCGGGCAAAGGATTCTTGCTGGTGTACTCAAAGTAATAGCGGCCCTGGGCCAGCGTGACGTCGGTGTCTTCGAGGGCATCGATCAGAGCGACAGATTCGGTCGTGCCGGCCCGCTCGAGGGCGTCAGCCAGGATCCAGACGCTGTCGTAGGCCTCCAGGGCATAGCTGGGCGGGTCGGTATCAAACTGAGCTTTGTAGGCCTCAGCTACGTGCTCGGTGGTCTCGTTGTACAGGCTGGGCGGCAAGCCGACCAGCGAGAAGACATAGTAGGTACCGTTGGGCACGCTCTCCCAGAACTCGGGCTGGATGGCCACCTGGTTGGCGGTGCCGATGGTGTCCGCCGAGGGCGCGACGCCTACTTCGGCCATCTGCTGCTCCAGGTTGAAGCTGGACTCGCCGGTGACGGCCACACGAATGGCGTCCGGAGCCGGGTCCAGGGCCTGGATGCGGGTTAGGATGGGCACATAGTCCTCCGTGCCCAACTCGACAAAGAACACCTCTTGCGAGTTGATGCCCAACTCCTCAAACAACATGAGGTCGTTCTCGCTCTGGCCGATGCCATAGTCGGTGTTCTCGACGATGCTGACCACATTTTCCACACCGACGGCCGCAAACCACTCGGCCATGGCCCGCGAGTTCATGGACGAAGCGGGCGCGATGCGGAACACTTCAGGATAGCCAGACGCGGTGATAGAGTCCGACCAGGTCTCGGAGAAGAGACAGGGAATGCCATACTCGTGGCAGACCTCTAACTCCACCAGGCCGACGGCGCTGTGATACTCGCCAGTGACGGCCACCACGCCGTTCTCGGTGATCAGGCGCTCAACCGCAGCGCCGCCCCGTTCGGGCAGGCCCTCGGTGTCGGCAAAGATGAGCTCCAACGGTTTGCCCAGCACGCCGCCTTGCTCATTGATATCTTTGACGGCCAAGTTCATGGCGAACTGCATGGCAATGCCACCGACCACGCTGCCTGGGGCCGAAAGCGGCCCTACCCCGCCGATGCGGATCGTCTCGCCAGCAGGTTTTGTGGCTTCGACCGGAACCTCGACCTCGACTGTCTCAACAACTGTCTTTTCGACTTCGACGGTCTGGACGATCGTCTCCGGTTCCGGGGTCGGACCGCACGCTGCCAGCAGCGAGACGATGGTCAACACGACTACAATCGTGGGAAATGTTCTTCGCGACATGCTCTTTTTTCCTCCTTTTTTGACTGGTTATTATCCGCCTACGCCCACCAGTTCAATACGTGGTTGCACCTCCTTTCCGCGTGTTCAGGGTCCAAACATCGAACGTAGCTCCCGCGTTCCAGTTCTCGTGCTAGTAGTAGTACCAGATGCTGGCATAGTCCGCTGGGTCCTCGCCCAGCTGCTCCAGATCCTGCAAATAATGGTAGATCGGACTGTCAACGTAGAGCCAAGGCTGCATGGGCGTAATGCCCTTCTCCCATGGATGCCACAGGTAGACGCGCCGACCATCGGGGCGGATGGCGACCAATTCCCGGTCCTGTGTCGCCCGGACATGATTCTTGCCCAGGCGCGGTACATTGAACACCGGTTCATCGGTGCGAAAGACGCCCGGCAGGAGCCGGGCTTCCTCTTTGCGCTCCTGCAGCACCCGCGCCAAGGGAACGGTATAGTCGCTGGTTTCTTCTTTGCCCTTGGGATAAAAGGTATAGTAGGGATCGACGCCCACCCGCTTCATGTCAATCCGGTTGGCTACAGTTTGGAAACGCCGGCTGGTGTGCAGGGTAAAGACCTGCTGGTTGTAGACATAGATGCCTTGGCGCCGCAAGCGGTAGACGGCTTGCGCCAAGTCGGGGGTGATCTCACTGGCACTCTCGATGTGGGTGACCACCGATACGTTGCGCTGACCGGGTTCGATGTAGCGCCCCACGATCTGGGCCAGGTGATCGGTGACGCGCATGGGCATCGTCACCGGGGCTCGCGTGCCCCAGCGGATGTGGACAATGTGATCCATGGCCGCCAGCCGGTCCATCATGTATTCGATCCGCTTGTCGCTGAGGAAGAACGGATCGCCGCCCGTGATCAACACATCCCGCAGACCCGGATGGTCGGCGAACCAATCGAGCGCAGCGTCCAGCTTCTCGGTCGGCGGCAGGGCGCCGGGTGCCATAGGGCCGGTGATCTCCCAGTTTCGCTGGCAGTAGACACAGATCTGGGGGCAGGTGTCATACCCCTTGAGGATCGCAATCGTGGCGTAGCGCCGGGTGACAAGATCGATGGGGGACGTATCGTGCTCACCCATAAAGTCAAAGTAGTGTTCGCGATCCTCGCGATGCTCAATCATCTGTTCGACATAGTGCATGGGTGGAATGACCTGCGCGCGAACCTGGGCGTCCTCCTGGCGCTCAGCCGAATCAAAGTCAAACAGCGATAGGTAGTACGGTGTAATGCCGAATGGAATGCCATATTCGCTACACAGACGGACCGATTCCTTCTCAGCGGCCGTCATGGGGATCAGCTCTTCCAACCACGGCAGGGCGTCCGGCCCAGTGAAAATATGGCCCAATTGCCAGGCATAGTTGTCCCAGTGGATATCGGTAGCGTCAAAGAAATCGAGGATCGCTTGTTTGTTCTCTTCCCGCTTGGCGATCAGATCCTGCTCTAGGCCGCTGGGATGGCGGCGCACCTGCTCCCGAATCTGTCCCGCAACCTGATCCAAAAAGTCAGAGCGAGCCACACCGGCCTGCCGGCCCGCTATCTTGCGAAAATCCACCGCCTGAATGCCTTCCTCGGTCAGGACCGGTCCTAACCATCCCGCTGATACCCTCGATTGGCCCCGCATGCCCTTGAAGAGATGAATGAACTCCAGGAGGAACCCGGGGTCTTGCTCCTTGAGGGTCGAGGGGTCGCGGCGCACAAGCTGCCAAAGATGGTCCAGCGTGCTAAAGCCCGCCTCCGCCTCGTTCCGGGGAGCCAGGATATTCTTCAAGATGCGGATACACTGTCGCGCCCGGGCATGATCGAGAGGATGTAGATCGTTGTCGGAGCGGTACAGATCCGCTTCTCGTCTCATCAAGTGCGTCCGTAGACGCTCGCGAGCTGCCGCCGCCGTATCGCTTCCCCTCAAGATCTGATAGGCCTGCCGATCGGCCTGGCGCAGTCTGCGCAGCAGATCCGGCAGGGAACGCTGAGCGGGTACGGCCTCTTGGGACAAGTGTGCTGCAGACGGCGATGACGTTTCCTTCAGCTGGTGTGTCGCTGTGTTTTCCATGAGATCTCTACTCCTCAAACACTGATTCCCACGCAAAGTCGGGGTTGCTGTCTAGTTGGCTAGGAACCGGCCAGCGCGGGATCGCCTACCTCCATAATATAGCCGATCTTGTACGAGATGGCGTCGGCTACCCGTTTGGTCTCGATTCCCAACTCTTCGAGGCTCTCCCTGGGCAAGCGGAACGCAGGGCCGGAGACGCTAATGGCTGCGACTGCCTGACCGGCATGGTCCCAGATAGGGGCCGCGACTGCGCTCAGCCCTGGCTCCAACTCCTCCTCCGCGATACCAAACCCATCGTGGCGGATCTGCTCCAGTTCTTCTCTCAACCGGGCCGGTTCGGTGATGGTCTTGGCGGCGAATTTTTCCAACCCGTTAGCTACAATCTGGTCGACCCGCTCTTCCGGTAAGTGGGCCAAGATTACTTTGCCGCCCGAGACTGCATGAACAGGCATTTCCCGGCCAATGCGGCCCACATTGCGCACCCGGCGTGGACTGGTGATGCCATCGATATTGATGATCTGGTTGTCATCGGTCAGCACCGAAAGGTTGACGGTCTCCTGGGAAAGTTCGGCCAATTCTCGCAGGTAGGCCCGGGCGATACGAAGCAGATCCAGACGCAGCAGCGCCAGCCCCGCCAGCCGGACTAGCCCGAAGCCGAGGTGATACTTGCTGGTGTCGGTATCCTGCTCGATCAAGCCACCATGTTGCAGTCCATTCAAGAGACGATACACCGTACTCTTGTCGATACCGGTCAACTGGCTGAGCTCTGTGACACCCAGCTCCAGCCGAGTTTCGTCGAAGGCCTGGAGGATCGATACAGCCCGGGCAACAGAACGTGTGACGGGGCGCTGCTCGGTCTGGTCTGTCATAGACAAGTCACCTCACTTTGTTTCACTAAAAGAAACATGTTTCAACCTATGAAATGATAACACATTCTGGTATCTTTGTCAAGGTTACATAACATGGAAATGGCCCAGCGAGGGCTAGCGGCGGGCTGGTCGCAGGCCATTGCAGACCTGACGACAGGCCTTCTCTGTGAACCCGTTCAGCGGACCAGGTGGTCCGCACGTTCTACGCCAGCTTCACTGATGCCGCTGTGGGATAGGGACGGGATACCCACGGCAAAGCAGAGGCGTAGGAGATATGCGGGTGTGGATAGATCCACACCCTACAAAAACTCGGAGTGTCCCAGAAGGTAGAGTGGGTTGGAGCTAGGGCCCGATCCTGGTCAGGGGCAGGGAAGCGGAGGTTCGGGCCAGGCACACAGCAGCCAGAAGCGCTTGGCGGCGATGGAAACAAGAAACTCAACGCCAAGCGCTTCTGGCAATGTCTGCGCGTCTACCGTTCCCCCAGGTAGGCCTTTCGCACACGTTCATCCTGGAGCAGTTGCTGCGCAGAACCGGATAGCACGACTTTGCCCGTCTCCAGGACATATCCCCGGTCAGCCACCTTGAGCGCGGCGCGGGCGTTCTGTTCCACCAACAAGATGGTGACACCCCGCTCCTGGATCGCACGGATCGTATCAAAAATGGTCTTGACCAAGATAGGCGCCAGTCCCAGCGAGGGCTCATCCAGCATCAGGAGTTTGGGCCGGGCCATGAGCGCCCGGCCGATGGTCAGCATCTGCTGCTCCCCGCCGGAGAGGGTTCCGCCCAGCTGGGTCTTGCGCTCCTCCAGCCGGGGGAACAGGCTAAAGACGCGCTGGCGGTTTTCCTCGATGGCTTCTTTGTCGGCTCCCAGCGTGTAGGCGCCCATGTTCAAGTTTTCTGTGACGGTCAGGGTGCCAAAAACCTGCCGGCCCTCCGGCGCTTGGGAGATGCCCAATTCGACAATTTGGTGGGCGGGCACCGTTTCGATCGATTCGCCGCCCAGCAGGATGCGCCCCTCGCGCGGGCGTACCAGGCCGGATATGGTTCGCAGGGTCGTGGATTTGCCGGCGCCATTGGCGCCGATGAGGCAGACGATCTCGCCCTTATTGACCTCCAGGTCAATGCCTTTCAGGGCGTGGACGTAGCCATAGTAGGTGTGGAGATTTTCGATCGTGAGCAGTGCCATGTTCACACCTCCTCCTCGCCCAGGTAGGCCTCAATCACCCGCGGGTCGCTCTGTACTTCGGCGGCCGTGCCCTCGGCAATCTTTTTGCCATAGTCGAGGACGACGATCCGCTCGCAGATGCCCATCACTACTTTCATGTCGTGTTCGATGAGCAGTACGGTGACCCCTGAATCGCGGATATCCCGGATCAGGGCCATCAGTTCCAGGGTCTCTTGCTCGTTGAGGCCGGCGGCCGGCTCATCCAAGATCAGGAGTGCGGGTTCGGCGGCCAGCGCCCGGGCGATCTCGAGGCGCCTTTGGTGCCCATAGGGCAGGTTTTTGGCCAATTCGTCCTGGTATTCCGTCAGGCCGATGAACGCTAGGTGCCGGTCGGCTTCGGCGACGATGTGGGCCTCCTCGTCCTGCTGTGATTTGGACTGCAGGAGGGCGCCCGCGACCCCAGCTTGGGTCCGGTGGTGCAGACCAGACATCACATTTTCGCGAACCGTCAAGTTCTTGAACAGGCGAACCGTTTGGAAAGTGCGGGCAATGCCCCGTTCTGTGATTTCGTGGGGGCGCAGTGTCCGTACGGTATTCCATCTCTCCCGAATACCCTGGATGGGCAGCCAGCCGAGCCACCACTCCATGGTCGTCAAGCGCTTGCCCCAGGTCAGGGGGATGTGGGCGATGCGTTCATCCTTGAAGTAGATCTCACCCGCCGTGGGCGAGTAGATACCGGTAATCATGTTAAAGATGGTTGTCTTGCCCGCGCCATTCGGCCCGATCAGACCCAGGATCTGTCCCTGCTTGACTTGAAAGTTCACGCTGTCTACCGCTACCAGGCCGCCGAACTGCTTGGTGAGGTTCTGGATATCAAGTAGTGCCATCGTTTCCCCCTCACGCTCCTCCCGGCGTCGCCGCGGACGCAGCCGCCTCTTCCTTTTCGCTCTCGAGCTCGAGGCGAATCCGGCGGCTGGGCCATAGGCCTTCCGGACGCAGAATCATCATGACCACCATCGCCAGCCCTAGCCACGCATCGCGCCACGCCTTGAGCGGGCGGGACAACTCGGGCAGGGTGACCATGCCCAGCGTTCCCACAAAGGCGCCAGGTATGGAGCCGGTGCCGCCCAGTACCACAATACAGAACATGACCACCGATTCCAGGAATCTGGCCAGATCGGGCGAAATGACGGTAATCTTGCCCGCGTATAGAGAGCCCATCAGGCCGGCCCAAGCCGAGCCAATGACAAAGGCCAGTAGCTTGACCCGCGTGGTATCGATGCCCATCGCTTCGGCTGCCACCTGATCCTCGCGCACATACATCCAGGCCCGTCCCAGCCGCGAGTTCTGCAACCGCTGGACGCCAATGATGGTGATAACCAGAAAGATGAGCATCAGGTAATAGTGATAGATCGGCGCGCGCAGCTCAAACCCAAAGATCGACGGCCGGTCAATGCCGCTCAGTCCGTTGGCGCCGCCAGTGATACCAAAAATGTTGTTGACCAGGGCCAAGCGCACAACCTCACCGAAGGCAATGGTGACGATACACAGATAGTCGCCGCGCAAGTGGATGATGGGCCGGGTCAGCACATACCCGAACACACCGGCCACCAACACGCTGACCGGCAGGGTCCACAGAATCGGGAGCCCGAAGTGGAGGTTGAGCAGGCTGGCTGTATAGGCGCCGATGGCGTAGAATGCGGCATGGCCCAGTTGGAACAGGCCGGCATAGCCGACAATAATGTTCAAGCTGAGCCCCAGCATCACGTACAGCCCGGTGCGCCAGAGTACGGAACGGTAGTAGTCGCTCAACGGCAGCGGCAGGAGGATGGCTACCACTACCAATCCTATCTGCCACCACAACGGCTTGATCGTGCGGAGACGGTCCAGGGTTGATTGGAGTGTTGTCATCGCTGCCCCCTCACACCTTCTCCGCTACGCGCTCACCCAGCAAGCCGGTGGGCCGGAAGATCAGGATGACGATAAGGATCAGATAGGCGATCACGTCTTTCCATTGGGGCGACAGGTACCCGGCGCCCAACGTCTCGGTGATGCCCAAGATCATGCCCCCCAGCATCGCTCCCGGGATATTGCCGATGCCGCCCAGAATGGCGGCGATGAACGCTTTAAGGCCAAAGACCCAGCCCAGGGTAAAGTCGAACGAGCCATAGTAGAGCCCGACGATCATGCCGGCTACCCCCCCCAGGCCCGGGCCGAT
>JASFOV010000179.1:0-8529 GCA_050116355.1 Anaerolineae bacterium | reverse complement strand
CCAGCGGAAACGACGCGCCCTGTTATAGACGGTGGCGAGGATCCACCGGCGTGGCGGCTTGGTCTGTAGACTCTCAACTCTAACCCTGGATGGAGCCGGCGACCGGGCTGGTACACCCTCCACGACCATCTTCAAGATCCAATCCGGGTTCTCACGCCATGATGGATAGGAGAAATCATTGCTGCTATCGCTCAAATGCCCGAACTGCTGGATGAACCGCGCGACCCCCTCTTGCAGGTTCTCGATCCCTGGCAGACGGCGGAACTGCTCAAAGTCGCTGTCGCGAACCGTGGCCCCTTGCTCCGACTCCAGTTCACGATATTGCTGGTGCAATCGCAGCAAATGGACGTTCGGCTCGAACGGTTCCAGCTCCTTCATCCCACTGGTAAGATCGAACTCCTCCAGCGACACGCCCTGCCGGCCCAATTGGCCCTTCAACAGCCTGGTGTAGACTGCTTGTGACAGCTGAACCTCAATGTTGCGGTATGCCGCCTCCTGAGCAAGGGCGTACAGCTGCTCGATCCGAGTCAGAAGCTGTGCCTCCTCCAGTTGATCCGCTTCGCCAGCCGGAAAAGCCGTGAGCTCGGCTTCCATCGCCGGTAGGAACCGGTCGATCCGGCGGGCGACTCCCAGCTTATGACCGGCAAAGAGCAACAATCTGGGCAATAAGGAGAAGGTCTTGGGTGTCGGCCTGAAGGCGGGTTTGTCAGGGCCCTCGATCTCCAAGCCTAGCAGTAGCTCGATGGTCTCCCGGGGGAAGCCCACCAGCTCCAAGATCTGGCCCACCGCCCCCATATTAAAGTAGGCCCGGTAGTAGAACAGTTCTGCCAGATGGTAGGGGTCAATGTCGTTGGGGCCGATCATCTCGGTGAAAAGTCGTACCCAGGCCCCATTTACCAGGGGTACATTGATCGACCACACGAGCGGCTTGACCAGCCCGGGGAAAAACTCCTTCGATATCTGGTTGGAATAGAGGTTGATCTGATCTAGCGCTGTGATCTCTCGCAATTGGACCCAGTACAGCTCCCGCCCATCATAGACCCACTCCAGGTCAACGGCTTGGCCATAGGCCTTGGCGATGGACCTCGTCTGCCGCACCACATTCTCGATCAGATCCAGTCCAATCCCCTGCTCCCCGGAGGCGACCACCCACCGACCCCACTTGTTGACCCAACGCTCGGGCGTCACCCCTTCCTGCAGCAGTTTCTCACCACTGCCTCTGACTGCCTCGACAACAACTTCATCCATACCCGTCATCGGGTTCTTACTAAAGGAAACCCCCGAAATGACCGGTTGGACCATTTCCTGGATGATGGCGCCCATCCTCAGATCGGCGACATCCGCACCGGCCCTGTGTGCGTAGGTAGCTACACTGGCGGCCCGGGCTGCTTCCCAGACTTCTTGGACCGCTTGCGCAATACCGTCCACCCCCTGGACATCCAGCAGAGTCTTGAACTGACCCGCAAACGAGTGATCCTGCCCATCCTCTATACTGGCCGAGGAGCGCACTGCATAGGCCTTGTCAGGATCCAGTTTTTTGCGCAGCTCAGATCGCAGCTGTTGAGCAATGTGAGGGTCTCCAGCGCGATATCGCAGGTATGCGTCGCTGCTGCAAACCAACGTCGCGGGTACTGGGAACTGGTGGCGCAACAAGAAGCGCAGCTTCTTCGCCTTGTTGCCCATCGTCCTGGATCGCCAGCGCGATGCCAGGTCGAACAGATAGGAGTGGGGCATGGATACCTACCCTCTTTGGCCGTTTTCTTCGGACGGGCCTTGGGTCACTAGGGACCGCAGCGATGCCAGTCTGGCTGTACGGTTGGTTCGGTCATGGGCGCCTCAACCGGTGTCCAGTAGTCCCGCATCTTGATCGGAAACGCCAGGTCACCGCCCAATCGCTCCTTATCGCCGATGACAAAGGTGTAGCGACCTACCTCGGCGTCCGGATGCCAGACCGCCACCACGAACCGGCCGTCCGCTGGCATCGCTACCCGCTGTTCCTGCCGCTCCCAGTAGGATGTGCGGCTAAACGGTTCGTAGAAGGTCGGCGCTGGGCCTGGCGGTGCTTCGAGGATCAGCGCCCCTGCACCGGCGGGAACTGAAATACCCTCCGGAAGGTCCAGGGCCGGCAGCCCGGGGCCGAGCAAAACCAGATTCGGTGCAAACTCTTCCTGGCCCTCGATCTGTGGGATGGTCAGCGCCAAGAGGATTTCCTCTCCCCGCTGGGCCTCAAAGCCAAAGTAGTCCACATCGCTGGCAGACTCCAGGGTAGCATAGATGGCTGTCGAGATGGTTGGATCATCAATCTCCCAGGGCGCGCTGGCAACGATATCCTGTTCTTCAAAGTAAGGGCGGTGGGCCAGGGCCGGCGTTACAGCAGCCGTCGCCAAACTCAACCCCAACACCACGGCCAGAATCATTACGCTTCGTACCATGGTCTACCTCCAAAGATCTAGTCTGTCTCACTCCTTGCGAAGCGTCCTTTCCTAGTTCAGCCGTTCAGGTCAATGATGCTTCCTGATTCAGCCCGTCAAGGACGGCCAAGATTTCGGCGTTGGCCGGAATATCGGACATGGAATCGCCATAATGTTTATAGCGCACTTGTCCGTCTTTGTCAATGATCATGAGGGCCGGCATCCGCCCAAACTTGAGCAGCTTCACCTCTTGGCCATAGCGCTGGGCCACTGCGTGTTTCGGATCGGCCAACCCAACAAAGGGCAGCGATTCCCGCTGCCAATAATCCTCAAAAGCAGACTGGCTGTCTGGTCCGACGACCAGAATCTCGGCCTCGCGGCTGACGAATTGTTCATACTCTTGGCGCAACTGCGCCATGTGCCCGCGGCAGAACGGTCACATGAAGCCGCGGTTGAAAACCAGGACGACGTGCTTTTCACCCCGGTAATCCGATAGGGTCACACTCTGGCCCTCTGTATCCGTGAGGGTAAAATCGGGTGCGATGGCGTCTTCAAGCTTCTTGGTCATGTTTCCTCCTATTTGATGTTGGGCTTCATCCATCCAGGCTGATCCTTTGCTCCACTCGATCCGCGCCAAACCTCACAGCGCTTGGGGCTGGCTGGTAGTTCAATTCGGCCAGCAGCGACCGGGCGACGCGCATGCCCCCCAAGGCCACGGCCGGCACCGACTGCCCGGGAAAGATGCTGTCACCCACCAACCATAGATTCCGCCCCAACCGTGGCCCCCAGGCGCGGAACAAGCTGGTCTGGGGAAAGCCGCCTACCCAGCCCCATACCCGCCGCGTGAAGCGCTGGAACGTTACGGGCGTGCCGGGCAGCACCAGGTTGGCGGCGTCACGCAGGCCCGGCAAGGCCACTTCAGCGGCGTCTAGAAGCCGGTCGGTGTACTCTTTTTTGCGGGCCTGATAGCTTTCCCGATCGTGCTCGAACAGCTCCCACCAGGGCCCCAACTCGGTGTGCGTACTAAGGGTCAGGGTGCGCTGGCCCTCCGGTGCACGCGTATCATCCCAGGCGGGGCTGAGGGACAAGAACACGGTGTTGCCGTTGCCAAAAGGCTCGCCCCGCACCACCTGATGGTGTAGTGGGAGACCCGCCGGTAGGGCCGAGCCATCCAGCCCGACGTAGACCATGAATGCCCCCCACATCTGCCGCGGCTTGCCCTGCAGCTTCCGCACACGGCGCGGGGCATGCTCGCCCAGCAACTGGGCCACGTTCCAGGGCGGCAGATTGACGATCACCATGTCAGCCGCGAAGGATCCACCTTTCTTGGTCTCGACGGCAACCGGTGTCCCCTCGCGCATGACAATACGTGTGGCCTGCTGGCGGTGATGTACCTGGCCTCCATGGCGTCGCACCGCCTCGACCAAGGTCTGGGCGATGGTGCCCATGCCGCCCTCCGCGTGCACCACGCCCCGCCGGGGCAGATCCAAGGCCGAGGCGCCATAGAGTGCGTTGGTATAGCGGCTGGTGGTTTGCGAAGCGATCAGAAGTTGGGCGTCAACGAATAGGCGCAGCCGCTCCGAAGCACCGCTCAGATGGCTGGCCACCGGCCTCAACGCATCCAGCGCCAAGCCCGGTTTGAGCCGCTTCCTCAGATCGGCGCCAAGCCAGGCCAAGCCATCGCTGGCGAGCGACACCGCCTCACCCGGCGTCTGCGGCGGCCAGGTAGGCATACGCATGGCCAGTGCCCACAGCGCATCCGAAGTATCCTCCTGCCAGCGCCAAAAACGCTCGGCATCCGGACCAAAGGCGCGCCGTCGTTCTTCCCACCGGTCTGAGCCGGTATAGCGGGTTACGGCTGAACCATCCGGCAGATAGACGACCATGGCCGGATCGGAAGCACGTACTGGCCACTGCTCGATGCCCACTGCTTGGGCCACAATGTCCATCGGTCCACCAGGATAGAAGCCAGCCGGCAGTGTAGCGCCGGCGTCAAAACGGTAGCCCTTATGGTAGAATGTGCCAGCACACCCACCCGCGTAAACGTGTGCCTCCAGCACCGTCACATCCAGCCCGGCCCTGGCTAGCAGGGCCGCGGACGTCAGGCCGCCCACGCCCCCACCTACGACAATCACCCGGTTCATGCGGCGCCCCCTTCCAGAAGCTGCCGCGTGTTCCGACTGCGAGTGGCAAGTAGCAGAGGCAAGCTCAGCCACATGATCAGCCCGACCAGACCCCACAGCAGGTGACGCCGCTGTCGCGCGCTCACCTCGCTGACGACCCAAGTTGCCCGGTCATCGATGGGGACAAAAGTGTGCCGGTATTTCATACTCTCAGACCTCAGCACCGGGTTGGGCTGGCTGCCTGCTGAGCAGGCGGTCGAGCCAGTCGGTGACAGGCCGCCCTGCATTGCCCAGTTGTTCTTGAGCCGCCTCCTGGTAGGCCTGCAGGTACGCGGGCAACGCCTCAGGAGGCAATTGGTAGTTCTGGATCAGCCCAGCGACCCAAGCGATGTCCGTGCCGAGGTACTCCATATCGCCCAGAGCCAGAGCAGCGCTGACGCTGAGCCCCAGTTCCCGGTTGGCCAGCGCAACGTGATTGTGCGTGTACCCATTGGCGCTCAATTTCTGCACCACCGCCGCTTCGATCAAGCCTTGGCGTTCTTGGAAATGATCCCGCGCCCGAAGGTACGATCCAGGGATCGCCTCAGCCTCGGGTGAGGGCGAGACGGTGGCCATCAGGGTCTCGATCACTTGCGGTGCCGCCTCGAGTCGCTCTCCCAAGAAATGGCCGGGGATACGCTCCCGCAGTTTTGGCAGCATATTGAACACGAGCCCACCGTAGGCCAGGGGGACACGGACCTGTTGCAGCAGCTTGGATGCCTCTAGCAAAGTCGCGGCCGTGTGCAGCAGTTGTGCAGACAGGATCACCAACTGAGGCTGGGTGATCTCGATCGTCGACTCCAGTTGATCCGCAGGGACGTTGGGGCCTAGGTAAATGACCTGCCACCCACGACGCCGCAGCAGGAACGTAAGCAGCAACGGTCCAATGATATGCTGTTCCTGGGGCGGACAGCCTAGGAGGATCCGGCCCGGACGGGTGGGAGGGGGCGCGGCCATGATCAGCGCTTCCAAGCGGCGGATGATCAGCGCGGTGCAAAAGTGTTCCTGTTGGACAGTTACCTCCCCTTGGTACCAACTCTGTCCAATTTCAGCGACCGCTTTCTGCAGCAACTCGGTCGCCACCACTTCCGGTGGGTAAAGGGCAAAGGCTTGATTCACCAACTGTTCAGTCCGTTGCTCATCGTACGACGTACAAGCGTCAATCCACTCCGCACGCAGGTGCGCAATCGTGCCATTCAGCGGAATGGGGTTGGCGACCCTGGCCAGTTGCGTAGCGATGGGGGTTGCAGACTGCGCCGGATCGCGACCTTCGACCTCTATCTGGCGCCACAGTTCCACGGCCCGCTTGATGCTCAACCCTTCCCGTTGGCGGGCCATAAGCCACTTGATGGTTTCAACATCACCTTCCGAATAAAGACGATGCCCTCCCGAGCTACGTTCCGGTAGCGGCAGACCATACCGTCGCTCCCAGGCGCGAAGTGTATCGGGCTTGAGGCCCGTTTGTTGTACAACCGCCTTGAGATTAAAGCGGGGTGCAGTTCGAGTTGTTGCCATGACGGATTCTCACCTATTTTCTGGGCGCATGATACCAAAGCCACCGGATCATTGCGTCAGCTTGTCACCAACCGTTGTAGACACTCGCCGGACCTTAGCGCCCAGCTCGTAGAAAACGCTTGAGTAATGGTTAGAGTATATCACAGTGTCCCACTTTTGTCAAGTATTTGAACAGAAATATGCATTAAACTCGCATTAGAAGTTGCGAGTTCATCCATGTCTCGGAGCACCACCCTCTCCGGAAAGCCATATGGCCTGTCATTGTGAGAAAGCCGCAGGCCGACGCCCATCCCGAGCTCGACCGAGGGGAAGCGATCCCTAGCTGACCAGAGGAAGACTGCGTCGTCGCCCGCAAAGAGCGCTCATTCCTCGCAGTGAGAGGCTTGATATCATCAGTAGCGGCAGGGGTGCGCGCTGGCCCGCCCAGATGCGCGCCTGGAGAGGCATCACCCGGGGATAACCAAGAGCTCCTTGTCCCACCCTCAGCGCGGTCAGTATGCATTAACTTTCGGAGAAAACGTTAAATAGAGATTGACAAGCGCAATGATTTATGCTACAGTGTTTCCCATCAGTCCGGTTTGAGACTAAGGGCCGGCGCGTGTACCATCCGCACCTCGACAGGGATGCGCGATATAGGTCGATTGAGGCTCTGAGCTAGCGGGTGCCACCTCACCGCCGGATGGCAACCACTAACCAAAGCATCTCTGGCGCTGGACAAGAGAGGCAACATATGAACAACGAGAACCCATCCGCCTACCCCAAGGAACTACTGGTCGAGCTGTTCCGGCTCATGACGCTGGTGCGCGAATTCGAGTTGCGGGCCATCGAAGAACGGCGTTCAGGACTGATCCCCGGCTTCATCCATTCCTGCGTGGGACAAGAAGCGACCGCGGTCGGTGCCTGCCTGGCCCTCCAAGCAGAGGATGTCATCACCAGCACCCATCGCGGTCACGGTCACCTCATTGGCAAAGGGGGCGATCCCCGCTATATGATGGCCGAGCTGGCTGCCCGTTCCTCAGGCTACTGCTTGGGACGAGGGGGCTCGTTGCACATCGCCGATTTTGACTTGGGCATCCTTGGCGCCAACGGCATCGTTGCCGGGGGCATTCCTATCGCCGCCGGGGCGGCCCTGGCCTTTGCCATGCGCCAGGAGGAGCGCGTAGTCCTGTCCTTCTTTGGCGATGGTGCGGTCAACGAAGGGGCCTTTCACGAAGCAGCCAACCTAGCCGGCCTGTGGAAACTGCCGGTCGTATTCTTCTGCGAGAACAACCTCTACGGCGAAGGCACACCCCAGTCGGGCCAGGCGCCTATCGCCGACCTGGCGCTACGGGCCGAGGGCTATGGCTTCCCCGGCGTGATCGTAGAGGGCAACGACGTCCTAGCCGTCTACGAAGCCGTGAGTGAAGCCGCCCAACGGGCGCGCACAGGCGGCGGGCCGACCTTTGTCGAAGGCAAGACCTATCGCTATCGCGGGCATTACGAAGGCGATCCCCAGGTCTACCGCCCGCCGGGCGAAATGGAAACATGGCGAGCTCGCGATCCCATCCCTGCTTTCCGCCAGCAACTGCTCGATGCTGGACTAATCGCCGTGAGCGAACTGGAGGAGATCGAAGCGGCCATCCAGCAGCAACTCGACGAAGCCGTGGCTTTCGCCCAGGCGGCGCCTGAGCCCCAATCGGACGAAGCACTACAGGGCGTCTATGGGGACACCCATGGCGGTCTGGTGTTTTAGGAGATGGATATGCGACAACTGACCTACTCGGAAGCGATCCGTGAAGCCATGGTGGAGGAGATGCGCCGCGACCCCAGCGTGTTTCTCCTGGGTGAGGATGTGGGCACCTTTGGCGGGGTATGGGGCGTATCGGCCGGGATGCTGGAGGAATTCGGCGAAGAGCGCGTGCGCGACACGCCCATCAGCGAGATTGCCATCATCGGCGCCGGTCTCGGTGCAGCCATGATGGGCATGCGGCCCATTGCCGAGATCATGTTCGGTGACTTTTTGATGTGCGCCGGCGACCAGATTGTCAACCAGGTGGCCAAGGCGCGTTTCATGAGCGGGGGGAAGGCCGATGTCCCCCTGACCATCCGCGTCACGAGCGGCGCGCCAGGTTCGGCCGCGGCACAGCATTCCCAGAGCCCTGAGGCGTGGTTCATGAATGTGCCCGGCCTCAAGATCGCCGTACCTGCCTCTCCCGCCGACGCCAAAGGTCTGCTCAAATCCTCCATCCGCGGCCTGGACCCCGTCCTCTTTTTCGAACACAAGCTGCTCTACGCCGAGAACGGCCCCGTACCTGAGGACGCCGAATTCACCGTGCCCTTTGGCCAGGCATCTGTCTTGCGCGAGGGCGCGGATGTCACCCTGATTGGAATCGGTATTATGGTCAAAAAGGCGCTGGAAGCGGCAGATCTACTGGCCGAGGCAACCGAAGGCGGCATTAGCG
>JASFOV010000178.1:0-8556 GCA_050116355.1 Anaerolineae bacterium | reverse complement strand
CTCTACCCAGGGCTGGATCTCATCCAGGCGCTCCGTTGGGAACCCGCGTGAGTCGTGGAGCAGGCCGGTGATGTGGTAGCGATAGCCCTCGCCAAACGGCGCCAGCGGGGGAACGTCGGACGGTGGATTGCCAAAGGGCTCGTACCACTCGGGCGGGACCGTTGGCATCTCGCGGTTGTCGATCTCCACCGCTTCAGGGTCTGGTAGATCGACTCTTTCGCGCATATGACCGATCACTTCATCCATCAGCACCAGGACCGGCGTACGGTACTTCTCGGCGAAATTAAACGCCTTTACCGTCAGATCAAAGGCCTCGCGGACCGATCCCGGGGCCAAGGCGATGATGGGATGGTCGCCGTGCGTGCCCCACCGCGCCTGCATTACGTCCCCCTGCGCCGGGCTGGTAGGCAAGCCGGTGCTCGGTCCGGCGCGCATCACATTGATCACCACACACGGAATCTCGGCCACGGCGGCATACCCGATGTTTTCCTGCATCAGCGAGAATCCCGGCCCGCTGGTGGCGGTCATGGACTTCAAGCCGCCCACCGAGCCGCCGATGACGGCCGCAATGCTGGCGATCTCGTCCTCCATTTGGATGAACTTGCCCCCTACCTTGGGCAGTTCGCGTGACATAATCTCGGCAATCTCGGAGGAGGGGGTGATCGGATATCCGGCAAAGAAACGACAGCCGGCAGCCAACGCACCCAATGCCGCCGCGCGGTTGCCCTGCAACAATTGAATGCTCACAGATCACCTCCGGCCGGCAACGCGCCCTGCTCGGCCAGCTCTGTCAGCTCCTCAAGTTCTTCCATTTCTTCCTCGTCCAACCGGCGTACAGTGAGGGCCATGTCTGGGCAATGGGTGTCGCACCAATGGCAGGCTGTGCAACGTTCCGGATTGGCGATGACTGGCCTGCCGCGGCCGTCCGCTTCAAAGACATCCTGAGGGCAGAACTCAATGCAGATGCCGCAGCCTTTGCACCAGGCTTCGAACAGGACGACATGCCCCCGCGGCCGGCGCCGGGTCTTTCCTTCCCTAGAAACTGTAACGGCGGATGGCTCCGCCGTTTCCTCATCAGGCATATGACAAACCTCCAACTGCTGGGCCCGCGTTGTTACCGACCCAAGTTAGATCTATTGTACCACCAGCAGCATAGCTGTCAAGATCGACGGAATCACGGGTTGCGATTCTGATCGAGTCAAAGTTGCCGGTGATGCGGACCGGCGTATTCAGCCGGCCTGCCTGGCTTGCAGCCAGCTCCACACTGCCCCGCGCGAAGGTGCGAATAGAAAAGCCAACACAAAGAGGCCGGTGCAAACCAGTACGACAGCGGCCCCCGAGGCGATGTTCGTGTAGAATGAGAGGTAGAGGCCCGCCACCGACGAAAAGGTGCCGATCAGAGCGCCGGCAATCATCATGTGCCACAACCGCCGCGTCAGCAGGTAGGCGGTGGCGGCCGGTGTCACCAGCATGGCCACCATCAGGGCCACGCCCACCGTCTGCAGCGAGACGACGACCGACAGCGCGATGAGCACCATGAGCAGGTAGTTGAGCAGGTTCAGGGGCAGTCGCAGCGTGGCTGCCAGAATGGGGTCGAACGAGACGACCAACAACTCCTTGTAGAGGAGGACGACGGCCAGCAGGACAACCACGCCCAGAGCAGCCGTGAGCCACAGGTCCGTCTCGGAGACGCCGAGGACGTTGCCAAACAAAATATGGGTCAAGTCGACGCTGTAGCTCTGCACCGTGGAGAGTAGGGCCACGCCCAAGGCAAAGCTGGCGGCAAAGATCACGCCAATGGCCGTATCCTCTTTCACCTGGCCACGCTGGCTGAGGTAGCCGATGCCCACCGCGGTCAGGATACCCATCAGCAAGGCCCCCCAGAACAGGTTGATATCGAGCAGGTACGCGATGGCGATACCAGGCAAGATAGCGTGCGCCAGGGCGTCGCCAAAGAAAGCCATACCGCGCAGGACCACGTAGGCGCCGACGATGGCACACAGGCTGCCGACCATGACCGAGGCCAGCAACCCCCGGACCATAAAGGGGTAGCGCAGGGGCTGGATCAGGTATTCTACAATGTCCATGGGCATGCCCTATCCTTCAGTTCAGCGTTCTCTTCTCAGTGTTGGCCGCCAAACGGCGCCGTCTCCATTCTCCCACGCTTGCTGGGCACAGATCAATGGCCACTTCATGTGTCTTTCAATGTCCACCAACCGGAGAGTGTCGCGCCAGCCTGGCGCGATTCCGGCTGATCAGGCCGCTAGGCCGGTATCAACGGTTGTGTGGCACGCTAATGATGGTGCTTTTCTTCCCCACAGCAGTCGATGTCGCCCAGGACCAAGGCATAGTCTTCGCCGCGCCAAAGCGCCTGCCCACCATAAGCGGCTGTCAGAGTCTGGGGAGTCACCGCTTGGCCCGGGACGCCAAAGGCGATCATCTTGCGGTTGAGCAGGGCCAGCCGGTCGAATCGTTCTACGGCAAGGTTCAGATCGTGTGTAGAGACGATGATGGTGACACCCTGTCCGTGAAGCTCATTCAGTAGGAAAAGAATCGCCTCCTGTGACGGGGCGTCGACGCCGCTGAACGGTTCATCCATGAGCAGGATGTTGGCCTCTTGGGCCAGCGCCCGGGCGATGAATACCCGTTGTTGCTGTCCTCCGGAGAGCTCAGCGATCTGGCGTCCAGCGTACTCGATCATCCCCACCTGCCGTAGGCATTGCTGGACCACGTCGCGATCCTTGGCGCGCTGCCACCGCAGCCAGCCAATCTGGGCGATCCGGCCCATCATCACCACGTCGTGGACTGTGACCGGGAAAGCCCAGTCCACGGCCGAGCGCTGCGTGACGTAACCAAAGCGGGCGCCGTTGGTCTCGATGCGGCCCTTGGCGGGATGGACCAACCCCACCAGAGCTTTGAACAGTGTGCTCTTGCCCGCACCGTTGGGACCGACGATGGCCACCTGTTCCCCTGGTTGGACTTCAAAACTGACATCCAGCAAGGCGCTGGTGCCGTTGTACTTGACCGACAGGTCGTTAACTCGGAGGATCGGTGGCATCGACATCTACCCCTTTCAGACAGGTTCGGTACAACCCGTTCTATTGTAACGCCTCTACGATGGCGCTCACATCAAACCGGATCAGCTCCAGGTAGGACTCGACCTCGCTGTCCGGCCCGCCCAATGAACCGCTGTATAGCGACACAAGCTTGGCACCCGTGTCCAGGGCGATCTGTTCGGCCAACTTGGGGTTGACCGTGGTCTCAGTAAACACCGCCGGCACCCCATATTCGCGGATAACATCCTCTAGGGCGGCCAGCTCCTGCGCCGAAGGCTCGGCTGAGGGGCTGACCGGGTAGATCGCGCCAACCTGCTCTAGACCATACCGTTCAGCTAGGTAGGCAAAAGCAGGGTGATTGGTCACTAGCCGGCGGTTGTCGGCTGGGATCGTGGCCGTCTGCTCCTCGACCCATGCGTCCAGCTCCTCTAATTGTCGCGTATAGGCGGCGGCGTTGCGCTCGTAGGTCTCGCGGTTAGCCGGGTCCAGGGTACTCAAGCTCCCTTCGATCCTCTCCACCCAATGAATTACATTCTGCACGTTGAACCAGACGTGCGGGTCAACCTCCTCGTGGGCGTGGTCGGCGTTTTCCTCGTCGTCCCCGTGGATCTCTGTCGCCGGGCGTAGCGCCAAATTGTCCGACAGGTGGATCTGGATGGCGTCGCCGCCGGCGTTGGTGAACATCTCGTCCAGGTCAGCCTCTAGCCCGGCGCCGTTGGCAAACACCACGTGTGCGTCGTGGATCAGGGCCGTGTCGGCTGGCGTGGGCACGTACGTGTGCGGATCGACGCCAGGTGCCATAAGGGTGTCCAGGCTGATAGCCTCGCCGCCCACCTGGTCGACGATATCGCCGACAATGTTGGTGGTGGCCACTACCCGAAGGCTCGCGCCTGGTTCCAGTGATACCGGCTGTAACGTGCCAGCTGACAGAGGATCGTTGTCCCCGGAGCTTTGCCCTGTGGGAGCTGTGCTGCTGCCGCACGCTGTCGCCACCAGCAGCACGATCAGGCCCAGTACCAGCCATCGCCTGCCTGCGCGTAAAGTATCAGTCACGATGTTGTTGTACCTCCCCCATCAAGATGCGCACTCATTGGCATGCCGAGCACAGTCCCACCAGCTCCAACAGATGTTCCTCTATCTCATAGCCCGTCTCCTGGCTGACACGCCTGAGGAACGATGTAAGGTCGCACCCGTCGAACTCGACCGCCGCCCCACAGCCGCGGCAGACGATATGGTGACGGTGCCCCTCGCTGGCCGCCGCATAGCCGTGACATCCATTTTCGGTGTGGATGCGCCGGGCAAAGCCATTCTCCGTCAGGAGATCCAGCGTACGATAGACCGTCACCAAACCGAGGGTTGGGCAGTATCGCATGGCCCGGGCATGGACCTCGGCCGGGCTGGCGTGTCCCGTTTCTTCCAGCAATGCCTGGATCACAGCTCTTCGTGGCTGCGTGATCCGGTAGCCTGCCTGGCTCAGTCGTTCGGCGATCCTTTGCTCAGTCAACATAGGCCAACCATTAGTGAAAAGGATTTTCAATAACCTCAGTATACGCCGGATCTTGCCGGCTGTCAAGTTTACCGGCCCGGAGATGCCCTTCTGCCCACCATGGGCAATGTCGCAATTGACAGCATAGCCGCGGCAATGTATAATTGGTCGCTAGTCTGAAGGGATGGAGTATAACTGTGACAGCTGACACTTCTATATCAATTGCTGATATCGCAGCCGGTCAAAAGGTCGAGGGCACGGTCAAGAAGGTGACCCTGTCGGGCGCCATTGTCGACATAGGTGCTGAGGTCGATGGCTTGCTGCATATTTCTGATCTGGGCCAGAGGCAGGTCTCCCGCACCTCGGACGTCCTCGAGGAGAACCAGGAGATTACCGCCTGGGTCAAGCGCGTCGACCTGCAGAGTGGGCGACTGAGCCTGACCCTGGTCGAACCGGCCAAGTTCGGCTGGCAAGATCTCGAGCCGGGTCTCAAGACCGAGGGTAAAGTGGTGCGCCTGGAGAAGTTCGGCGCCTTTGTGGACATTGGGGCCGAGACTGATGGCCTGGTCCACGTCTCTGAGATGGCCCAGGGCCGGGTGGACAAGCCATCGGACGTTGTCTCGGAGGGTGATGTTATCCCCGTGTGGATCAAGGATGTCGATCGCAAGTCCAGGCGTATTAGCCTGACGATGCTCGAGCCGCCTGAGGTAGACATTCGCACCCTCAAACCGGACACCACGCTGACCGGCAAAGTGGTGCGTTTGGAGAGCTTTGGCGCATTTGTCGACATCGGGGCTGGGCGTGACGGGATGATCCATGTCTCGGAGATGGGCCGGGGCTATGTCGGCAACCCCTCCGAGATTGTCTCGGTCGGTGATGAGGTGCAAGTACGCATTGTGGACGTCGATCCGCGGCGCGGTCGGATCTCCCTCAGCATGAAGGACCTGCCGATGGATGACTATGTGGTCGATGATGAGGCCGAAGAGATCCCGACGGCCATGGAGCTGGCCTTGCGCGAGGCGATGGATGAACAGGGCGTGGAGCTGCCCTCGTCGCGGCGCTCACGACGCCGGAAAAAGAAATCCAAGCGCCGCTACGACGAACTCCAAGACGACATCATCGAGCGTACACTGCGCGACCATCAGAGTTAGCGACTGGGTGCCACGAAACAGACAAGCCCCTTCCTCAGTGGAAGGGGCTTTTTTTGCGAGCTAGCAACGCGACGGCAGAGTATGCGCTTGCTAGATCTTCTCCCCCAGCCGCGAGTTGGACGTCTGGGCAATGATCAGCCGGAACAGCCCACCGACGCGCATTTCTACTTGGCGGATCTCGAAACCCACGTGCACCAATTGCTCTTGGGTTTTTCGGTTCAGGCGGCACCGTCCATTGAAGGCGTACCACGGGATGTTGGCCAGATCGGTCAGCCAGGCCAGTGGGCGGACGTGGGGGCGCATGTGCTCGATTAACAGCAGCCGTCCCCCTGGTCTGCGCAGAACGCGCCTCAGTTCGGCCAAAGCCCGGCTCTGGTCCACCACACTACACAGGACGAGGCTGGCCACGACTGTATCGAAATAGCCGGCTGGGAAGGCGAGGTGCTCGACATCATTTTGGCCCAGCAACATCGGGCGATCCAGAAGGCGGGCCCGCTGCGCGGCAAACGAAAGCATCTCCACGCTCTCGTCGATGGCGGTAAGGTGAGTAGCATCTGGGTAGAAGGGGAGATTCGCTCCCGTTCCCACACCGATCTCCAGGACACGGCCCTGGGCGTGGGGCAGCAGCCGGCTGCGCAGCGAGCGCAACCAGAGGCGCTCCAGTGGCGCCATGCCCCGGTCGTAAGGCGCGGCTATCTTGTCAAAGGTGGTCGCGTCACTCTGCGTCACGGCCAGCCCGAGCCTTCAACGCCTCTAGCTCCTCTTCTAGATCCTCCAGTTCAATGATCATGGCTGCCGGCACCGAGTGCTTGGGCAGTCTGGCTTGGAGCTCTTCGATCTGCTTTTCTAGTTGGCGGATACGCTCTTGATCAGTCATCTCTCCTCCAGTCTACCGGCGCCAGCTCGCAACCAATCGCTCTGGGTCCAGTAGCAAGTCCAGCGCGGCATGGATACCGGGGGCGACCAGATCGGACGCCTCCAAAGCGTCCAGGGCCAGCCCCTCCGGACCCAGGACCGCGATCCCAACCGCTGCCTCGCGCAGCATGAGGGCGTCGTTAGAGCCGTTACCCACGGCGACGACGTGACCTGCGCCCAGATCGCGCACGAACGCTGCTTTCTGCTCTGCCTCACCCCGGGGATCGTCCGGCGATATGCGTACGGCCGGCCAGCCCAACTCTTGGTCAAGCACAGCTTGTCGGCCCCGGGTGTCGGCCGTGATCCAATGGATCTGCCACCCCGACTGGCGTAGCGCAACAAGTCGCTCGCGCACGCCTGCGATCAGCATGCCGCCACTGGCCACCGTGCCATTCACATCCAAGACCAGGTGATCCAGCTGGAACACGCCCCGTCCGGCAATCGAGAGTTTCATCTCGCAACCTTTTCCCACCGACTTGACAAAGGTTCAGCTATCTGTTATACTCTACTCACATAGCATATACCCCTATGGGGTATGGATGCTACGGGCTTATCTTATCACAGAAAAATCGCTTTGTCAACGTCAGATTGGTGGGCGGTAGGACGGCACAGGCTGGCCGAATCTGATGCCCTGGTTGGCAAGCCGGTAGAAGGAGGGAGTAGTGTCAGGCATTTTGAAGTCGCTGTTTGGCAAGAAAGAGGTAGTCGTCGTCGGAGATGAGGACGTCAAGGACCCCACGGTAGATGAGACTGCGGCGGGCGCTGCTGGCGTTGAGCCCGTCCATGTCAGCGATGACCAGTTCGAGGAGGTTGTCCTTGGAGCGGACGTGCCCGTGCTTGTGGACTTTTGGGCGCCTTGGTGTGGCCCGTGCCGCATGATCGCTCCCGTGGTCGAGGATTTGGCCCAGGACTATGACGGCCGGGCGTTGATCGCCAAGATCAATACGGATGAGAACGTCGAAGTAGCCGGCAAGCTGGGCATCATGGGCATCCCGACGTTGATTCTGTTTAAGGATGGCCAGGAGATCGATCGCGTGGTGGGCTTTGCCCCCCGCCAGGTCTTGGAGGAAAAGCTGCAGGCGGCGCTCGGTTAGGAGGTTTGCGTGCAATCTGTGCGAGCGGGACTGACAAAGGCGCTACGCGAGAACTGGCTTTTTCTGCTCGTCGTTGGTGGGATCGTGGTTGCCTTCCTGGCGCTGCGGACACCGGCCAGTGCCGTCGCTTCCACGGCTGAGCTGGATGCGCTCCTGCAGGATGGCCAACCGGCGCTGGTTGAATTCTATTCTAACACTTGAGGGTCCTGCCTTTTGGCCAAGCCTGTCGTGGACAGGCTAGAGCGTGACCTAGAGGGAGAAGCTCGCGTGCTTCGCCTCAGTGTGTGGGGATCCGTGGGACGGGAACTGGCGGCGCGGTATGAGGTTCGTGGGGTTCCCACCTTCTTGTTGTTTGATGGTACCGGCCAGATGGTCCACTACCAAGTGGGCAAGTTGGATGCCGACCGCGTCAAGGCCGAGATTGACTCACTGGAGAGATGAAACGATGCCGATATACGAGTATACATGTACTGATTGCGAAAACCATTTTGAGAAATTTGTCCGTTCCATGACGGCCAGCACTGAGGTCACTTGCCCCAAATGCGGCGGAACGCATGTCAAAAAGGACTGGTCGCTCTTTGGCACCAGCAATAGCGACAGCGGTCTGTCCAATCTGGCGGCCTCAGCTGCCAGTTCTTGTAGCCCGGGTGGAACCTGAGGCATTCCCCGCTGAGAGCCGTGTGCTCTCCTTGAGGGAATGGCTGGTTGCAGGAAACGGCGTGTCCCGTACCCGGACATGGTCAAGGGATCAGAGGTAGGTAGATAATGGCACTAACCGTACAGGCGCAGAAGGATCTGCTTTCGCGGATGCGGCGGATCGAAGGCCAGGCGCGTGGCGTCCAAAGGATGATTGC
>JASFOV010000177.1:0-8569 GCA_050116355.1 Anaerolineae bacterium | reverse complement strand
CCATTGTCCCAACCTAAACTGCCCAACCCAACTTCGCGGGCGGATCAATCACTACGCTTCGCGCCAGGCGCTGGACATTGAAGGCTTGGGCCCCAAACGGACCCAGCAGCTGATTGACAACGACTTGGTGTCGCGGCTGTCTGACCTCTATCAACTCACCAAAGACGCTCTGCTCTCGCTGGAGGGATACGCAGACAAGTCGGCCCAAAACCTGCTGGACGAGATCGAGGCCAGCAAAGAGACCACGCTGGCCCGTTTCCTCTATGGCTTGGGCATTCCCCTGGTGGGCGAGCACATGGTGCGCGTGCTGGCTGGTGAATACGAAACGCTGGATGACCTGATGGCCACCTCTCAGGAGGACCTGGAAGAGATCGACGAGATTGGACCCGAGGTGGCCCGTAGTCTCGTTGCCTTCCTGGCGGAGGAGGAGAACCAGCAGATCATCGAAGAGATTCGGGATGCAGGTCTGTCGCTGACGAATCCCTATGCCGCGGAGCGTGACCAGCCTCTGGACGGGCTGACCTTTGTCTTTACCGGCGAGCTGGACCGCTGGACGCGCGATGAGGTGCAACGCTTCGTCGAGCAATTGGGGGGAAGGGCCACGTCCAGTGTGAGTGGCCAGACGGACTATGTGGTTGCAGGGCCGGGCGCCGGTTCCAAGCTGGATGAAGCACAGGAACGAGACATTCCTGTACTGGATGAGAAAGAGTTCACCGATTTCGTCGAGGAGCGGCGATAGCCGATGGCAGCGCCGGGCTGCCCTTTGTCGGCGACCGACAGCGCGCCCAGCTATCCGCAAAGAAAGAATAGGACATAATCTTCCAGCAATGGGCCTGAGCTGGGATAAGGAGGGACAAGGGTGGAAGTGTATCTAGTTCAACACGCCGAAGCAATATCCAAGGACGAGAACCCCGAGCGGCCGCTCACTGCGGCTGGTCGTGACGCTGCGGCGGATGTCGCGGTCGTGGCGGGCAAACTGGGCTTGGGTGTCCAGCAGATCCGGCACAGCGGCAAGACTCGTGCCCGGCAGACGGCCGAGATCCTGTCCGGAGCGCTCACACCGCCCGGCGGTGTCGTCGCCGTGAAGGGCCTGGGCCCTTTGGATGATGTGCAGCCGGTAGCGGACGAGCTGGCGGATCATGCCCAGCCGGTCATGTTGGTGGGACATCTACCCTTCATGGAGCGTTTGGCCGGCCTGATGCTGACTGGCGATGCCGGGCAACCGCTTGTCAAGTTTACGAAGGCTGCTATCGTGTGCCTGTCCGGGGACAAGGAGTGGCAGGTGTCTTGGATCCTCACGCCCGAGATTGCCGGGATCTAGAAGCAGTAGCGATGGGAGTCACAGCGGATCGCGAGAAACCGTGCCACCGCGCCCATCCGACCGGCTGTATCCGGTGGCATGAGGCATGAAACTCACATTTCTGGGGACCCGGGGGAACATCGAGGCCCGTACCCGGCGGCACCGCATGCACAGCTCGCTGCAAGTCTCCTACTATGGTACCAAAGTCATTCTCGATTGTGGGCAGGATTGGTTGGGCAAAATCTCGGACTGGGATCCAGAAGCGATCTTGGTGACCCATGCCCATCCCGACCACGCTTTCGGGTTGAAAGAGGGGGCGCCGTGCCCAGTCTATGCCACGGAAGCCTCGTGGGAAACCATGGAGGACTTTGAGATCCAGGAGCGGTATGTCGTCGTCCCCCGCGAATCGATCCAGCTCGCGGGTATGCGGTTTGAGGCCTTCACCATGGACCATTCCACGCGAGCGCCGGCTGTGGGCTATCGCATTACCGCCGGCCGGGCCACCATTTTCTACGTTCCCGACGTGGTCTGGATCCGCGACCGGGAGGCGGCGTTGTCGGGAGCCAGGTGCTATGTGGGTGACGGGGCCTCGCTCGAGCGCTCTATGGTGCGCAAGATCGACGCGGCCCTGATCGGCCATACACCGGTCCGCACCCAGCTGACGTGGTGCCAGAAGCTCGATGTGCCCGAGATGATCGTCACTCACTGCGGGGCCAAGATCGTCGAAGGAGACGAACGGACCCTGGGCGCCAAGCTCCGCCGCATGGCGGAAGAAAGGGGGGTCAAAGTCGAGATTGCGTACGATGGAATGGAAAAGGTGTACCGATGAAGGATGAGAAGGCCCTACGTGCTTCTCTGGGGATTCCTGCCGATGCCCAACGAGTCATCGTCTTTGCCGAGAGCAGCCATTGGGATCCAAACTGGCTCTACACGTCGGATGAATACTATGATCGCTTTGTCCAGAAACAAATGGATGAAGCGATAGATGGTTTGCTTCGCGAGGTACGCCGCATCTACTCCCTAGAGTGTATGTTCTTCCTGCGCATGTATTGGGAGAAAAACCCGCAGCAGCACGCCACGATTCGAGGCTTGGTCAACGAGGGCCGCCTGCGCTTGACTAGCTCGGGTGTCACTACGGCAGACACGTTACTCCCAGAACCTGAGGCTATTCTGCGCGACTTTTTGCTGGGGCAGGAGTGGCTGCGACGCAACGGAATGGATCAGGAACCCAAGTTGGCCTATTTCTCTGATAGTTTCGGGTGTTCTCCGGCGCTTCCGTCGCTGTTGAACGCTGCCGGCTTTCGGCAGACGGCCATCACCCGCGTAGATGGTATGTACTTCCCTGGGTTCGAGCGCAATGATCCTCGGAGATATCCACGCCCCGGATCCACTGCCGAACATCTGCTGAAGGAGGAGCGCACGCTCGATTTTGTCTGGCGGGATCGTGCCGGGGCCCAGCTGCTGTGTCATTGGAATGCATTTAGCTATGGGCAAGGAGATCTGCTCGCCCATCGGGGCTTCAGTCGCATCTATTTGTTTCCGCTGTCCATCCCCGACCGGTCCGAGCGCAACGTAGCACGACGCATCCGGCGATTTGTGAAACAGCTCGAGCCCTACAGCCCGACGCCTTACCTCTTCTGCCCCATCGGCTTTGATTTTGTGCCGCCCGTTCCCAATCTTGTCCCGTTACTGGATAGGTACAACGAAAAGAGGTATCCGGCAACCGGGGTCTGGGCGGTGAACGCCGGCTTGGACGATTATTTGGATCTGGTGAGCTTCTACCAAGAACAATTGCCTGTCATCAAGCTCGATCCCAATCCCTACTGGACTGGTTTCTATACTTCGCGCCCCGCCCTAAAAGAGCGCTGCCACGCCCTCGTCCAAGAGTTGCTCTTGGCTGAAGAATTGTCCTCTCTCCCAGAGAATGCGAGCATGGCGTCCAACCTGCCGGACGAACTGGAAACCACCTGGTGGACGGCCGCCCTGGCCAATCACCACGACTTTATCACCGGTACCTCGCCCGATCGCATTGTGGATGAGGAGCAGGTCCCGTGGCTTGAGGGCGCGTTGCAAGTGTCTTCGGAGGCGATCGAGCGGCTCGCCCCAGATACATCACCCGACCCTGATGTGCCAGCGGAGGAAGATCTGCCTCAGTGGTCGAGGCAAAACGGAAGGTTCCACGTTCAAACACCGCACTACAGGGTGGTGCTTGAAGAGGAGGCGGGGGGCTCCATCGTTCGCGTAGAGGATTCCCGTACGGGCGCTGTCTGGCTGGAAGATACCTCCAACGATTTGATCGTTTACAAGGACTCAGGCGGCTTGTGGCGCATGGGCTACGAGTTCCCCGGTGGCATTTGGAAAGAACGCGATCGAGCCAGCCTATATCCTGCGACGTTGCAGGTGTCGGAGAATAATGGAGGCCTGGAGGTCTCCTGGACCACGGTACTCGGTGGCGAAGAGATGCAGCGGGCCATGTGGTTTCACAACCGTTCACCCGCCATCCACTGCTGTCTGCAGGGACGGGCGCCCAAACGACAGACGGTTACGGTGCGCTTTTCTACAGGGATCGAGGCCCATGGGTTTCTAATGGATGCCCCCGGTGGCGTCGCTTCCAGATCGCACGAAAAGATCTACTCTCCCACCTTTTGGCCTTTCCAACATTTTCTCCACATCCAGGAGGATGGCGGCGGGCGGGGCGTAGCGTTGTACCAGAATTTGCCGGGTGCTGCCTCCTTGGCTGCCACCGGTGACCTGCAACTCGTCGCCTTGCGCAACGCTCCGCGGGAACGAGCATATCACGTGCTTCCCGTCTCGGGGAATCCGGCCAAAGGGTACGAGCGGGATGCGTATCGCTTTGTCTATGCACTGGAATTCACACCCGGCGGGGATTGGATTCAGAACAAGTTGGCCCAGAAGGCCCATAGCCGGCGATGGAACCCGTGGGCGGAGCCAGCCCGCATTGGTTTGCGCCGGCTGGCCGAGGAACTGATCAAGACCGACCGGGCGGACGTTTGGGTGCAGGCCAATAAACCGGCGCGGCGTGGGCCGGGCCGTATTGTGCGTCTGTATACGCTTGCCGCGCCCGGCCAAACGGTCACCTTGACCATCTCCCATCAGGAGATCGAGGCAGCCTATTTGTGCGATGTCCGGGAGCGCGATCTGCAGCCGCTCGAGGTTCGTGACGGTCAGGTTTGTGTGCCTTTGGCTGGCACGATCACGAGTGTCCGTCTGATCCTGGCCCACGGGTCATCGTCGCCAAATTCATCTTGAACAGCACCTGAAGCGGGCTATCGAAAGCGGGCAATGAGAGGGATTCGGATTTGAAATTTGACAAGATCGATCTCAGACAATGGATGCCTTTCCTGGTCATGGCGGTGGCCATGGTCGGTCTTATCTTTGTCTGGGCAGACTGGAACCAGATCTGGTCGGCGTTGCAGCAGGCCAATTGGCAGTCGATCCCCCGGGCGCTGCTGGCTGCCTTTATCTCCTACGCCTGTATCAGTTTCAGCTTTGCCCAAGTGAGCAGGCTGCTGGGCGTGGAAATGCGGCTGAAGGATCTGGTCATCATTGGTTTTGTCTCCTCCGTTCTAAACCATCTTGTGCTCAGCGGTGGTGCTGCTGGTTACTCGGTCCGCTTCATGCTGATGAACAGGCATGGGGTCTCTATGCGCGAAGTAGTAGCCATTTCGATCCTCCACTTCCTGCTCACTAGCCTCTTGATGATCTTTATGCTGCCGGTTGGCCTGATATACTTGGGCTTGAATGCCTCGCTCAATCAGACAACTGCGGTTGTTCTGGCGGCATCTGCCCTGGCCCTCTTCCTGGGCACGGTCCTGGCCTCCATCTTGGTATTTTGGGGCAAGGCACGACGGAAGACGATCGGGATCTTGGTCCGAGCCGTTCGTGCTGTGGTCCGCCGCGACGTGAGAGAACCTCTGGAGCGTTTCGACCAGACCGTGGCGCTGGGCACAAAAGCGATGGGCCAAGATCCAGGTTCGATGGTGCTCATCGCCAGTCTGATTGTCGTCGACTGGTCATTCAGTGCGATGGCGTTGTGGTCTTGCTTTCGCGCGTTCAGTGTCACGCTATCTCTCGGAGAGCTCATCTCCGGCTTTGTCATCGGTACCGTCGCGGGAGTAGCCTCTTTCCTCCCGGCGGGAGTCGGCATCCAGGAGGCGTCTATGACCGGCATCTTTGCCCTGTTTGGCGTCGCCTTGGAGAAAGCGGCGTTGGCTGCTATTCTTTATCGTGTTGTGTACTCCATTGTGCCGTACCTGTTCAGCCTCGGCTTGTATCGGTTAGTCTTGCGTCCAGAGAACGAAAATCAAGTAGCGCGGGAGGAAGAGTATGAAAATCCTTATGCTTAGTCACGGCTATCCACCCGTGATCAGTGGTGTGACCCTTGTGGTACAAAAAGTTGCTCGCGAAATGGTGAGACGGGGCCACCAGGTCACCGTTGTAACCGCTAGCGACCGGGGGGCTGAGTATGAAGATCAAGATGAAGGCGTGGAATTGGTCCGGGTTCGCTCGGTGCCGAATCCATTCTGGTCGGAGGGACGTTTGCCCCTGCTCAGCTATGATGGATTGCAGGAGATCGTCTCCGATCTTCAGCCCGACGTCATCAACACCCACGATAGCGGGCTGCTTGGCGCGCAGCTCTATCGCCTGGACCACGAAAAAGGACACGTGTCAGAGCTCTTGACGTGCCACTATCTGCCCCGGTACGTTACGCATTATATGAGCATCGGAGATACGGTCGAGGAAGTGGTGGAGGACATCGCCTGGGAGGTCTCAATCCGCATGCTCAATGGCTTCGACCACGCGATCTTTCCCACACAGACCCAACAGCAGGCATTTGTCGACGAGGGCCTGGAGGTTCCGTCCACTGTCATTTCGAACGGGCTGGACACCAAACGCTATAGTCCCAATGGTTCTGGCGACGAGGGGATTGAGGCTCGGTACGGGCTTCCGCCCGGGCCTCGTATCTTGGCTGTGGGACGCCTGGCGAAGGACAAAAAGCTTGATGTCCTTGTTCGGGCGATGGAACAGATCAGGTCTACGCCTCCAGCCCATCTGCTCTTGGTGGGACGGGGTGACGACCGGGAACGGCTGCAAGATCTCGCAGGCAGCCTCGATCTGCACGATCGGATCCACTTTCTCGGCTTTGTGCCGGAGGAAGACCTGCCCGCCCTCTATCGCCACGCTGATATCTTTGCCATAGCCTCTGATGTAGAAGTCCAAAGCATACCAACGCTCCAGGCGGCGGCTACCGGCTTGCCTATCGTCGCTGCCGAAGCGGCCGCTCTGCCCGAGCTGGTCAAGACCAACACCAATGGCTACCTGGTCCCTCCGGATGATCCGGTCGCGGTCGCAAGGGCACTCAGCAAAATCCTCGATGACCCTGAGCTGGCCGAGAGACTGGGCCAGGCCAGTCTTGAGATCGGTCGCCAGCATGCCCAAGAAGCAACCTTTGATGCCTACGAAGAGCTCTATCGAGCGTACAAGTAGCGCAACGGGCACGGTTTGGCCGGCGAATGCGTACATTCTCCAGCACCGCACCACCCTGTAGCCCAGGCGACCAACGCAAACACAACGCCTTGCAACGATAGCCAAAGCCTTATTCAACGAGCTCCAGCGGGAAGGAAAGTGAGGGCGTGTTACAATAGAACACAAGAGGGTGGAGCCAATTGTGGTTCATCCCGTCTAGTACCAACCCGAGAGGTGAATATGTTACACTATGACTATCTGATCATCGGCGGTGGTATGACGGCCGACGCGGCCGTCTCAACCCTGGCTGCTGGCGATCCCCAGGGCAGCATCGGTCTCGTTAGTGCAGAAAGCGATCCGCCTTACGACCGGCCGCCTCTGACCAAAGGGCTATGGAAAGATCAGGAGCTGGGGTCTGTGTGGCGCGAAACCGCGCGAGCCGGCGCCACATTGCACTTGGACCGGTGGGTCAAGCGCCTGGATGTGGACCAGAAGCAGGTTGTCGATGATGAAGGGCAGGTCTATGCCTTTGGCAAACTATTGCTGGCTACAGGCGGCCGGCCACGGCGCCTCCCGTTCGACGAGAACGAGGAGATCATCTACTACCGGACCTTGGCCGACTACCGGCGGGTAGCCGAATTGGCCAAAGAGAAAAAACGCTTTGCCGTGATCGGTGGCGGATTCATTGGCTCCGAATTGGCTGCCGCCCTCGCCATGAATGACAACGAGGTTGCGATGCTCTTTCCGGAGCAAGCTATCAGCGCCCTGCGCTTCCCCCAGGACCTTGCAGGTTTCTTGACCGAGTATTATGCTGAAAAGGGCATTGCTGTCCATACCGGCATGAGGGTCACCAACCTGGGCAAAGAAGGCGACGAGTACATCCTGGAAGGCGAGGATGGCCGCGAGTTCCGGGCCGATGTGGTCGTGGCCGGCATTGGCATCCAGGCCAATACCCGTCTGGCGGAGGACGCTGGGCTTGCGGTCGATGACGGTATCGTCGTTGATCGTTCGCTACGTACCAGTGCAACGGATATCTATGCCGCCGGAGACGTGGCCGCTTTCTACGATCCGGTCCTGGATAAGAGGCGGCGCGTCGAGCACGAGGACAACGCCCTGACCATGGGCAAGGTGGCCGGGCAATCGATGGCCGGCGAACCTGTGCGCTACGATCATAGCCCGTTTTTTTATTCCGATCTCTTTGACTTGGGCTACGAAGCCGTTGGCGAGCTTGATTCACAACTGCAGACGGTCGCTGATTGGCAGGACGAATTCCACAAGGGTGTCGTCTACTATCTGCACGATGGACGGGTGCGAGGGGTACTGCTGTGGAATGTGTGGGGTCAGGTAGATGCGGCGCGCCAGCTCATTGCGGACGCCGAAGCTTTCGAGCCGAAAGATCTGAAGGGACGCCTGCCGGAATGAGATCTGGCTGGATAGCATCCACTGCCCACTGAGTCCCAAGGCGAAAGAGGAGCGATGGACATGGAAATGAGGAAATTAGGGAATACGGATCTGACCGTCAGCCGCTTGGGCGTGGGACTGGCCGAGATCGGTGATCTGAGCATGGGCGAGGTGAACGTCGCTGCCCAAGTGCTCAACACCGCGCTGGACAACGGCATTACTCTCCTGGACACCGCCGCCTGTTATGGCAATAGTGAGGAGTTGGTGGGCCGGGCGGTGGCGGACCGGCGCGATGAGTTTGTGCTGTCCACCAAGGCCGGACATGTGGCCGGCACCTATGATGGACGTGCCTGGACCCCCCGGACGGTGCGCGACAGCATT
>JASFOV010000176.1:0-8662 GCA_050116355.1 Anaerolineae bacterium | reverse complement strand
CTTTGAAGGGTGGACGGTCGCCTTGGTGACCAGAGGGGAAACGGTCTTGGAAGGCCCCATACCCGATCAGGCGGCTTTGTACGGCTTGCTGAGCTGGGTCCAGGGGTTAGGGCTGAGCCTGGTAGCGGTCCGGCCCTTGGACCGGGATTGAAAGGATCCGATAAGATGGTGCCCCTTGCCTCCTTGACGGTCCAGTAGAAAATCGATATAATGTGACTGTCGCCCTTTATGTAGAATCACGGTCCGCCTGTTGCATGGACCATCGCCTCATACCTTCAGGGAGTTGGAAACCGCATGACTCTTGCGCCGCACATCCTGAGGAAGAGCTTGCTTGTCGGCGCTCGCCAGGCTCAAGGCGTGGCCGTAGTCATCGATGTCTTGCGCGCCTTTACCTCGGCGGCGTACATGACCCACCTCGGCGCAACCCATATCGTTCTAGTGAATGATCCCCAAGTTGTCCTGCGGTTGAAGCGCGAGATGGGCTACTTGGCTGTAGGTGAGGTCGGTGGGCGACCGGTAGATGGCTTTGACCTGGGTAACTCGCCTGCCGCCATTCTGGCCGCCGGTCGCGACCTATTCGCCGGCCGGGTCGTAGCCCAGCGGACGTCTGCGGGGGTTGCCGGCGCCGTAGCCGCCTCGCATCAGGCGGATCGGGTCCTGCTTGGTAGCTATGTCACCGCTGCGGCGACAGCCCGCCATATCCAATGCCTGGCATCTCCCCCCCAAACCGTATCACTAGTAGCTATGGGTGACGCCGGGCGCGCGTGCACGCCCGATGACGAGCGGTGCGCCGACTATCTGGAACACCTGCTCACGGGCTGTGGCTACGATCACGCCCAGGCCGTGCGAGAGATTGTCGAACATCCGTGCACCCAGAAATTCTTGCGTGGCGACCAGGCCCATTATCCACCCGAAGATCCCATCTATTGCCTGCAGGTAGACCTCTTTGATTTTGCCCTCGTCGCCAGCCTAGAGGACGGGCAGTTGGTGGCCCGGCGCACGGACCTGCTCCCGGGGGTGGCACCATGAAGGTCCACCGCATCCGCTTGAGCTTTGGCGATGGCCACGTCCGCTTCGGTGTTCCCGAAGCGCTGGAGCAGTTGGCGCGCTTCCTGGTAAACAAGAGAGTGAGGGGAGAACTATGAGCCAGACCGCTGTGTTCAGCACGCGTATGACCGAGCTTTTTGGCGTCCAGCATCCCATCGCCGGTGGGTGCATGATGCACATCTCCCGGCCCGAGTTCGTCGCCGCCGTATCCAACGCGGGCGCCTTGGGGCTGATGGCCTCGGCTATGTACGACACCCAAGACGCGTTCCGGCACGCCGTGCGCCGGGTCAAAGAATTGACGGACAAGCCGTTCGGCGTCAACCTCAGTCTCTTCCCGGCCCTGCGTCCCATCGACAACGATCTCTACGTTGCGGTGATCCTGGAGGAAGGGGTGCCCATTGTCGAGACCAGCGGTCATCGCCCGCCGGAGGATTTGCTAGCCCGGCTGCAAGCAAACGGGGTCAAAACCATGCACAAGTGCGTCAGCCCCAAGCATGCCCTGAGTGCACAGCGGGCTGGTGTGGATGCGGTCACCATCTTTGGCACCGAAGGCGGCGGTCATATCGGCGAAACCGGCTTGTCGACCATGGTCCTGGTCCCGCGCACAGCCGATGCCCTGGACGTCCCACTGCTGGCGGCGGGGGGCATCGCTGACGGCCGCGGCCTGGCTGCGGCCCTGGCTTTGGGCGCTGACGGGGTGACTATCGGCACGCGCCTGCTGGTCACGGAGGAGTGTCCCATCCACCCGAATATCAAGCAAGCACTCATCGCCGCCACAGAGATGGATACCCTGCCCATTCTCGGCTCGCTGCACAATACTGTGCGCGCCTGGAAGAATGCGGCCGCCCTCCAGGTGGCCGAAATCGAAGCCAACCAGGGCGAGATGTGGCAGATCCTATCCTTGGTTGCCGGCACCGAGACCAAGCGGATGATCGCTGAAGGCGAACCGGATGCTGGTGTGCTGGCCTGTAGCCAAAGTATCGGCCTTGTCGACGAAGTCAAGCCTGTCGCGGAGGTCATCGGCGACATGGTCCGCCAAGCCGCGGCGATCCGCGACAGAATGGCGGCCTAGCCCATTCCCGTGTAGGGCCCCGGACCATTCCCTTGCGCACCAGTTCTCCCTTTCAGCCGCGATCGAGGCAAAAGGGGGTGGGTTCTGCCATTGCGGGGCAATCGTTGACACCACCCCTGGCTTGTGGTAAGCTGAAGCGGTCATGGCCGAGCTTCTTGTGGGCACCATCGAACGGATCACATATTACAATCCGGAGAACGGCTACACCGTGGCGCAGGTCACGCCCGAAGGCCGGTCGTACACGGTCGCTGTCGTGGGCAACCTGTTGGAGGTCAGCCCCGGCGAATCGCTGCGGCTGCATGGCCAATGGACCAACCATCCTCGCTACGGCCGGCAATTCCAGGTAGAACAATACAGTACCATGCTACCGGCCACGGCGACCGGGATCGAAAAGTACTTGGGCTCGGGCCTGATCAAGGGCATCGGTCCGGTGACGGCGCGGCGCATCGTGCGTCGCTTCAAGCTCGACACCCTGCGCATTATTGAAGAGGACCCCCAGCGCCTGCGCGAAGTGCTGGGGGTCGGCAAAAAGCGGGTCAGCGTCATTACCCGCGCCTGGGAAGAGCAAAAGGCGATCAAGGAGGTCATGATCTTCCTCCAGGGCCACAACGTCAGCACTGCCCATGCCGTACGCATCTTCAAGGCCTATGGCGACGACAGCATCGCCATCGTACGCGACGATCCCTACCGTCTGGCCCGTGACATCCACGGCATCGGCTTTCTGACGGCCGACAAGATCGCCCGGGAATTGGGATTGGCCCACGATAGCCCACAACGGGTCCAAGCCGGCATCACCTATACCCTCAGCCAGATGGCCGACGATGGCCACGTCTATGCTCCCCGCGGCGAGCTGATCCACGAGAGTGCCCAGATTCTGGAAGTAGCGCCGGAATTGGTCACTGCGGGCATCGATCATCTCGCCGCCGGCCAGCAGTTGCACGTCGAGCCCGTGACCTATCACCTGCCAGAGGACCAACCAGCGCCCCAGGCGCTTCACGAACAACAGGCCATCTACCTGCCGCCCTTCTACTATGGCGAAATCGGCACAGCCAATCGCTTGCGGACCATCCTCGACGAGAAGACGAGCCGGCTGGGCTTTTACCAGGGTGCCGATCTCGAGCGAGTCTTTGATCACCTGGCCCAACAGGACCGGTTGGTGCTGAACGCCGGCCAACGGCAGGCGGTCGCGACCGCATTGACCCGGAAAGTTACCGTGCTGACCGGCGGCCCAGGGACCGGCAAGACAACGGCCGTGCGCACCATCATCCGCCTCCTGGAATCCAGGCATCACACCTACGCCCTGGCCGCTCCCACCGGACGCGCTGCCAAGCGCTTGGCCGAAGCCACCGGGCGCCAGGCCAAGACGATCCACCGCCTGCTGGAATTCAAGCCGCAAGAGGGGATGCTCTTTCAGCGGAACGAGGAGAATCCGCTGGAGGTGGATATGGTCATCATCGACGAAGCCTCCATGCTCGATCTGCTGCTGAGCAACCATCTCCTGAAAGCCATCCACCCGGCCAGCCACCTGCTGCTGGTGGGGGATGTCGATCAACTGCCCAGTGTTGGCGCGGGCAACGTGCTGCAGGATATCATCCAATCTGGCGCCCCGGCCGTGATCCAACTGACCGAGATCTTTCGCCAGGCGGAGGGCAGCCTGATCATCGAGAATGCGCACCGCATCAACCGCGGCCAGATGCCGCGGTTCAGCCAGGAGGCTACCGACTTTTTCCTCTTCCCAGCCGAGGATGCCGAACGAGCGGCCGACCTGACGGTGGACTTGGTTCAAAATCGCATCCCGCGCCGGTTCGGCTTCGCTGCCATGGACGATATCCAGGTACTCTCGCCGTTGCACCGGGGCGCGGCCGGGGTGGGCGAACTCAACCGGCGGCTGCAGAACGCGCTCAACGCCCCGGCACCGCGCAAGCCGGAACGGCGGCACGGCTCGCAAGTGTTCCGCACCGGTGACCGCGTGATGCAGATACGGAATAATTATGAGAAAGAGGTCTTTAACGGGGATATGGGCCGCATCACGGCGCTGGACCCGGTCGACCAGGTGCTGACGGTGCGTATCGACGACCAGGACGTGGCCTACGAATTCACAGAATTGGACGAGTTGGTCCACGCCTATGCCGTGAGCGTGCACAAGAGCCAAGGTAGTGAATACCGGGCTGTGGTCGTGCCCGTCCTGACCAGCCACTATGTGATGCTACAACGCAACTTGCTGTACACCGCCGTCACACGGGCCAAAGAGTTGGTTGTTCTGGTCGGCACGCGCCGGGCTATCGCCATCGCCGTGCGCAACAACAAGATCAAAGCCCGCCACACGGCCCTGGATGCCCGGTTGCGGGTATAAAAACGCCCGGTCCCTGAGCAGGGACCGGGTCTACATCCAAACCCCTCTATCCAGGTTCAATGCTCGCCCGTCAGTGGCACAAAGAGCACGCCCGTCACTTCGCGCTTCTTGATCGCATCGCCCTCGCGGGAGACCTCCCATAGGGACTGGTAGCCGCCCGGCGGACCGACCGGGATCACCAGCTTGCCCCCTTCCTTCAACTGCTGGACCAGGGGTTGCGGGATGTGGTCAGGCGCGGCGGTGACGATAATGGCGTCGTACGGTGCGTGCTCCTCCCAGCCAAAGTAGCCGTCCGCCTGTAGGGTATGGACGTTGTCGTAGCCCAGGCGCTCCAGCCGCTCGCGTGCTTCGACGGCCAGCGGCTCGATGATCTCGACGGTGTAAACTTGGGCCACTACCTCGGCCAGGATGGCCGCCTGGTAGCCAGAGCCGGTGCCAACCTCCAACACGCGATCGGTGTTGTTCAACTGGAGAAGCTCGGTCATCAGCGCTACGATATAGGGCTGGGAGATGGTTTGCCCGTAGCCGATGGGCAGGGGACGGTCGTCGTAGGCCTGAACCTGGTACGCCCGGGGGACAAACTCGTGGCGAGGCACCCGTTCCATCGCGTCCAACACATCTTGATCCGTGACACCCCGGCGTCGGATTTGGCGATCCACCATGCTCATTCTTTCCTCCAGGCGCTCGTCGGCGGACTCGGCTTGGCGGGTCGCAAGAGGGCTCGTTGTCGCCGACGCTACCGCCAGCGGCGTCGAGGTCGCCGCCGGCGCCGGCTGGTAGACCAGCACAGCCACCAGACCGAGGCCGGCCAGCAGCGTCAGCGCCAGACAACCGAGCAGCACGACCCCCTTGCTCCAGATTGTCCTGCGGCCCTGACCTGGGGTCGTCACAGTGACCCTCCCCTCTGCGACAGGATCTCACCTACGTTCCTATTGTATCATGTTCGACGGGGAATTTCAAGGGCATCTCTATTTCGTAGTTGGGTTTCACCGAGCTCCCAACAACCGCCACCGAGATGTCCGGTTGCGCCGACAACCGGATCACGGTATAATAGATAGGCGTATCCGCTCTGGAGATGCCTGCGCAGGGGCGACCAGCGAGGTAGTCGCCTGGCAGGCCGGTGGGGGGCTGAGCCATGTCCGTACATGACGTCCAAATTGCCTTTCTGGCCGAGGCGTCCGAGTCCGAGGATGCCTATTCTTGCATGACGGAGGTGCCCGTACCCTGGCCGGACGCCCTTGACGTGTGCCGGGCTTGGTGCGCTGACAACGTCGGAACCCTGATCCACGGCTTGCACCTGCGCGACAACACACGCACCGTCATCGGCCATCTGTATTATGCCTTCTCCAGCCGAGCCTTGGTTGCCTACGATATCGAGGAAGGGGTGGCCGTTGTCCACTGCGAGTGGATCCAGCGCCGCCACCAAGGCAAAGGGTACAGCCGTCTCCTCTTCGAAGCGCTGATCCACCGCCTCGAGGCTGAGGACTGCAAAGGGATCCTCGTGCTTGCTACGGATGATGATCAGCACATGCACCACCGCCACTATGCCCGGCGCGGATTCACAACTCTACGGCAGGATGGCGCCGTGTGGCTCATGTACTATCCCTTGCGCCAGGAACGCGTCAAAGCCAAACCGCTGGCGCACCGGATCCCTACCGGGCGCCGGTATCCCGTGGAAGTGCTCGTCTTTACCGGAGGGCTCTGTCCCTATGAGACAGTGACCGCCCTACAGGCCCTGGAGGTGGCCCGCGAGTTTGGCCGGCGGGTGATGGTGAAAGAGATTCCGGCCAGCAGAGAGGCTCTTGTCCGATATGGTACCGTGGAGGGAGTATGGATCAACGGACGACGCCTGTCTGGGGGGGGACTGCCCGAAGAAGCCATCAGGCTGGCTATCGGCGAGGCTCTGGAAGGATAGGGCTCGTCGCGAGCAAACGAGGACTTTGAACCCGGCGCGCCGAGTTGACGGTTTCTGAAGTCTGTGGTAGAATCTTCGGCGGTTTTCGTCGAAGCTTTCATTGAGAGAAGGGCCGGGGTGAGCGATCACTCCCGGCCCATTCTCGTTCTGCAGCCCCTGGCCTGTGCCGTTGCTGGTCGCCGCGTGCGCCACCGGGCGATTGTCTGCTACGACGTCTGACCGCCTGCGAATTCGAGCATGTCCTAGCCCCACCCTCTGGTGCAGAGACGGCGTCGAGTCGCGCTCGCCACCATCCAGTCCCTCAAACCCCCTGGTTCCTGCTGTTGTTGGGCGGGTGCGACTGTGCTATAATGTTCTTGGTTCGAAAAAGGCATATCGTGGCGGAGAAAGGAGGCAGAGGCGCATGTTGGATGCGATTTTGAGCACGGATCAAGAGGCGTTGCGCGATGAAATGCGCGATTTCGTCAAGGGGGTGCCCCGGCAACTCATCCTGGACATGGACGCCGACCGGGTGCGGTACCCCCGCTCCTACGTGGAGGAGGCCGCCCGCCGGCACCTCCTGGGCCTGCGCTTCCCGGTCGAGTATGGCGGGCGCGGCTTGGGTTGGACCGACGAGATTGTCGCACTGGAGGAGGCCGGCGTGCTTGGCACCTCGCTGGCCTGCCTGTATTCGCTGCCCAGCATTGTCGGTGAGGCCGTCCACGTATTTGGCACCGCGGTCCAGAAGGAACGTTGGCTGCGGCCCATCATCGAAGGCCGGGTCATGGTCGCCGAAGCACTGACCGAACCCCGGGGTGGATCGGACTTTTTTGGCACGACGACGACGGCCCGCCGCGAAGGGGACACTTTTGTGCTTGAGGGTCAGAAGCGGTTTGTGGTCGGCGCCGAAGGAGCCGACCTCTTCCTGGTCTATGCTCGTACCGATCCCGAGGCCCGGCCCCACCAGGGACTCAGCGCTTTCTTGGTTGAGCGCGGACCGGGCGTCGATGTCGAGCATGTCTACGGGTTGATGGGCACGCGAGGCGGCGGCACGGGACGCATCACTTTTCGCAGCGCGCGGGTCCCGGCCGCCAACCTTATCGGATCGGAGAACGGCGCGGCGGCGGTATTCCACCAAATGATGATCCCCGAGCGTCTGACCAGTGCCGCTGGGGCCTTGGGCATGGCCCGCGCCGCCCTGGAGGTGGCCACCCGCTACTCTGACCAGCGCAAGGCCTTTGGCCAGAAGATCCGTCGCTTCCAAGCGGTGAGCTTTAAGGTGGCCGACAGTATCACCCAACTCGACGCAGCACGCATGTTGGTCTACGGCGCGGCGCGAGCGGTGGACGCGGGCGACGATCCACGCCGCTGCCGGCGGCTGGTCTCGGAGGCCAAAAAGTTCGCCACCGACATGGCCTGGACGGTGGTGAACCATGCCATGCAGATCCTGGGCGGAATTGGCTACACGGACGTGTATCCTGTTGAGCGTCTGCTGCGCGACACGCGGCTGATCATGATCTGGACGGGCACCAATGAGATCATGTCGCTCATCATCGAGCACGAGTACTACCGCGAACTGCTGGCCGGGCGGGCAGGCAGCCGGGATGTGGAGGCTGACGCGCCGGAGGCGGATCTCACGGGCGAAAAGGTCTATGAGTAGTGGGGGGCGGTTACCTCCAGCCGACTGAGGGGTAGGTGTTTGGACACAGGGTGCGAGTGATGTGCCTGTGGCGGCGCCGTTGCTGGCGGCGGGCAACCTGGCTACCAGGCTGCCCGTCAAGTGACGAGCCCTATTACTCGTGCTGCGCCTGCACCAGCGCGTTTTCTACGCATTGGAGGTAGGCTTTTGAAGTGAGGGTCGCGCCGCTGATGGTGTCCACTTGCAACGATTGGCTCTCGATGACCCGATCGTAGAGTGCCTCATGCTGCGTATTGTCGCTGCCTGGATCGTCGCTGCCCACGAGCTGGATGCCGGTCACTTTGCCCGAGGATACGGTGACTTGGCATTCATTGGCGCGCCACTTGTACATCCCGCCCTCATAGGCACCATGATACCTGCCATCCTTCAACTTGCTGAAATCAACGGCGTCTAATGGAAGACTTCTGGCTTCCTTGTGCTCTTTCTGCAAGCGCGACCAACCGACTCCTCCGGCTGTAGCCAGGCCAGCTACGACGACAAGTGCGATCACCCATCCGATCATCTTGCTTTTCTCCTTCCATTCAATGTAATGTCGTCACTTCGATATCTTTGGCCGCTCGAAAGCGGTCTCTCAGGCTGTCTGTGACGAAAACGTTC